>PLXU01000114.1 GCA_003151555.1 Acidimicrobiaceae bacterium
CACTGGCCAAGCTAAAAGCCAGCACAATGATGGCCGCCGCCGCCAGGGCCGAAAAGGAAGCAACGACGGACTTCGCTTTACGCGACGACAACGCCCGACGAGTCTGCAGGGACCTGGCCGACTCGCTTAGTCCACCGATGAGCAACTCTGGTGTGCGCGGGCCATCGCCATTTTGGTCCGCATAGATCCGACTTGAAATGCTCGACCACAATCCTTCGGGAAGGGCCTCCACGGAGCTTCCCAGGGCGCTCGCCACTTCGCGTAGCGCGTCGAGCTCACCCTGGCAACGCGGGCACTGCGCCACGTGCGCCTCAATTTCAGAGCGTTCGCTCGCATCAACGGCGTCCAGCGCCAGTACGGCTAAGAGTTCACTGGCCTCGTCGTGGGTCATCATCACTCCACTCCTCGCACGCCGGCTTCGACAAGCACGCTCCTCATGCGCTGCATGCCATTTCTAATCCTGCTCTTCACGGTTCCTTCTGGTTGATTGAGGATCTCGGCAACCTGCACGTACGTGTGTCCCTCGAAATAAGCCAGTTCGATGGCCCGACGTTCCTCTTCGGGCAGTTCGCCTAAAGCTCGAGCGACGTTATGAGTGATCGATAGATCCCATACCTCGTGTTGCATATCATATTCGCCCCGAGCCGTTTTTACCGCGTCGTTAATCTCCCTCACTCTGCGCGAGTTAAGCGAGCGAATGGCGTCGACCGCGCGGGAGTGCGATTGCGAGAGCAGGAACGATCGCAGTGATCCGCGCGCGGGATCGAACCGGTCGGGTTGATTCCACAAACGCAGAAACACTTCTTGCGTGACGTCTTCGGCCTCGGTGGCATTATTGAGCACTCGGCGCGCGAGACCGTAGACCGCGCCGCCGTGGCGGCGGTACACCTCAGCCAGCGCCACTTCGCTGTAGCGCCCGATTGACGTGACTAACTGGGCGTCACTCGCCTCACTGAACTCTTGCATTCACTACCTATTCGGAGTCAAAGCCCTCGCCGGATGTTTGGCGCTGCGAATAGGGAGCGTACAACGGTTTTAACCGTCTGGTGCCGCGAATGATGACCGCGCGCCATCGCCGAGGGTGCCGTCCGTTGGCCCAGCGCCGGACCGGTACCGTTGCCCCGGTTGCTAAATTTCATGGATGCGGCTGGTTTCGTGGAACGTCAATGGAATTCGAGCGGTGTCCAATAAGGGTCTGTTGGTGCCCTTCGTTGACGAACTCGATCCCGACGTCATCTGCCTGCAGGAGANNAAGAAGGGCTACTCCGGAACGGCCATCTTCTCGAAGACGCCGCCCGTGGGCGTGACCTCAGGGTTGCCCCAATCCGAAAGTGCACTGTTCGCAATGAGTGATGACACGTTCGGCGATCCGCATAGCGAAGGGCGGGTCCTTACCGCGGAGTTTGCTGATTTTTACCTCGTAAACGTCTACACGCCTAACGCCAAGGGCGACCTCGGTCGATTGGCCCTGCGTCACACGCAGTGGGATCCGGCGTTCTTGCATTACTTGAAGCAACTCGAAGCAACCAAACCCGTTATCTTTTGCGGTGACCTCAACGTGGCCCATACGCCCGAAGATCTCGCCAATCCCAAATCCAACGTTGGCAAGGCCGGTTACACCAGCGAAGAGCGTGACGGATTTCAAAACTTTGTGGACAACGGATTTGTCGACACGTTTCGCCTTTTCCACCAGGGCAACGGTCACTACTCGTGGTGGTCCAATTTCTCCAACGCTCGCGCGCGCAACGTGGGATGGCGCATCGACTATTTCCTGGTGTCACAGAGTCTCGTCGATCGCGTCGAGGCGGCCGAGATTCACGCCAGCATCATGGGCAGCGACCACTGCCCAATCAGCCTCACCCTGAAGTCGTAGCGCCACCGTTGGTTCGTCATCAATGTGGTGGCCGCAGCGATGAAAAGATTGCGGTATGCAACGCGCCCCGCGGCCCAATTCTCGGCGCCGCCCAAAGGGGCGATGTAGGCTCACACCATATTTTTGGGTTTTCTAGTCGTTCCCTTCTATGGGAAGGAGCCCTCGATCAACCATTCAACGTTGTCCCGCGTGAGCGCCACCGTTGTCTTTCTCCTCTCGAGCGCCGCCGTGAGTATCGCGCTTGGCACGCTGTCACCCGAGGCGAGCGGATCGACGGTCAATTGCCACGCGGTTCCCCACGAGGGCGTTGACTTCGCGGGATGTAACTTCTACGGCCGTGACTTGGTTGGCGCCGATCTCCGGGGCGCCGATCTCCGGGGGACGAACCTTCATGACGCCAACCTCAAAGGCGCACAACTGTCCGGCGCCAACCTCTTTCGCACTGACCTAGAGGGCGCCCAAATGTCGGGCGCCAATTTGAACTACGTGATCTCTGGCTCGCTGAAGGGCATTCCCATCCTGCCCGCCGACTGGAACTTGATCAGCGGATATCTCGTCGGCCCAAACGCCGATTTGAAGAACGCACAATTCTCCGGCGCCGATCTCTTTGCCTCGGATCTACTCAACGCTCAGATGTCAGGGGCCGATCTGACCTCTGTCACCTCGGGGTCGGTGACCGGCACACCGGTGCTGCCTCTTGGCTGGAAACTCATCGACGGCTACCTCATTGGTCCCGGTGCCTATCTCAACGACGCCATGTTGGCTGGCGCTCGCCTGTCGCACGTGGACCTCGCCGGTGCCAACTTGATCAGGGCGCAGTTGTCGAACGCCAGCCTGATCGGCGCGAATCTCTCTGGCGCTACGTTGAATGGCGCTGATCTTTCGGGCGCTGATCTTTCGGGCGCCGATCTGCTGGGCGCAATCGTCATTGGAGCGACCACGACCAACGCGCTCACGAACGGTGCAACGGTCTGCCCCGGCGGCCAACTGGGACCCTGCAACGCTTCGTGGCTCTTTCTGAAGGGCGCTCGAGCCTAGATCTGTTGGGCGGCACGTTGCCTTCTCGTTTTCGTCAGGTCGTGGTTACGGTGACCCTTTGCACTGCAACGCTCGTCACACTCTTGAGCGTTAGGTGGACGCTGGTCCGACTCGACAAATAATGAGGAACCGCTTTAGCGCGGGCCTTCGCGAGCATCGCATTACCCTTCGCGTAACCAGTGCAGATAACCGAGTGACCCCCCACTAGCCCCACGGCGAAGCCTCGCAGCGCCATTTTCGCTGCGCTGCTCAGGGCGCTGCTCTTGGTGCCGAAGTTCATCGTGATGACCTGCGGAGGGCTGGTCGTGATCTTCTTGGTGAAAGTATTGGTGGTGGGCGATGACGAGACTGCCGGATTGGTGCCGACCGCGGACTTGGTCGCCAATGTTGAAGTTTTGGGTCGCGGTCGATCCAACGGGGACATTTCAGAAGTTGAAGGTGGTCGGCACGACGTTGATCTGCGCGGGCGGAGCCGCCGATCCCGACACCGGCACAATTCCGATGGCGAACAAATCAACTCCCGCACCGATTCAGATCAACCTTCCCGCGCTTGATGCCATGAATTTTGAGAATCCCATGATCTCTTCACCATCTTCTGCATCGCCTGTTAAATCTCAACATCGACCCGTTAGAACTCGGTCCGATTTCAATGCGAACCGTGCAGGTGGGCTCCGTCGCTGCTACACGCTTCACTGGTGACGTTCCACCACACGGCCGCGAGAGCTCTCTCCGCGACCGGTTCCTGATTGGCGAGGAAATCACGAACTTCGGTCTCTCGCTCGGGAGGAAGACAGAGTCGCACCCGCATGAAACGGGCGGCCTGATCGAAACTGGGGTCCACTCGCGCCGCGCCATGCCATGTTTCCAAGTGTGGCGCGAAGCCCATTTCACCGACCACTTCTATGAGATCCAGCGGCGAGGGACCGCTTGGCCGTTCCAGGCCCCAGAAGTACTGCCACGCGGCTGACATGTTCGAAAGGGGGTGGGCAGTGGGCAATTCCAACATGACTCGAAATCGAGCGTGATCGTTCAGCGCAAGCAAGAAGGGCACGATGTCGGGCACGTTGTAAGCAACGTGATGTGCGACAGCCACGTCACACACCGGGGTTTGGGGCGCAACCTCGGGCCAGAAGCCTTCAATCGTCTCGACGTCGACGCCGAACCGAATGCCATTTCTTGCGTACATCGACAGCATTTCGACTTGATGATCGACACCTACGCCCTTGCGAATATGAGGGACCAGCGCGTATGTTGCGACCCCTCCACCACAACCAATATCGAGAGCACTGGCGTCGTCGCCAAGAGCTTCCCTGGCGCGATCGTGCGAGGGAGAAATAGGGATCGTGTCGGGCACATCGAAGAGCTCGGGCGGATGAATCCACGGACTCTGCGATGCTTGGCTCAGTATGTTCTCGGGAATCGACCAAGCCTCGAGTGCCTCGCGCCAACGACTAGCCGCCGACACCTGGAATCACTTTCCCCCGAAGACGCGAGAAGAACCCGCCGCTCCTCGAGCCAGCCATTTCTTCGCTCGTACAAGTGCACCGCTGGTTCTTGGGCACCCCCGAGAGGGCCTGTTCGACATGATTGCCGCATCCCTTCCAGGTGGCTCTCCCGCATCGACGACACGTGGCCTTGCTACACATTGTTCTCTTCCTTTCGTCTTGCGTACTTATGCGTGCGATGAAGAATCCCGGTTGGCGGGCGAATGACGCCAGGTTTCAAATCCCCCGTCGAGATTCTTGGCGTCGAAGCCCAATTCGCCAAGCAGCAACGTTGCGGTGTGTCCGCGTTGGCCCACTTGACAGGTCACGACCACGCGCGCAGTCCCAATCTCGCCTACGCGCTCGCGTAGTTCGTTGAGCGGGATATTGCGAGATCCAGAGATGTGCCCGTCGGCAAACTCCTTCTCAGTCCGAACGTCCAATAATTCGTACCCGCGCGAGCGATACTCCTCTAACTCACTCCACTGGACTGGATCGCAGAGTCCGCTCAAGACGTTCTCAGCCATGTAGCCGAGCATATTGACCGGATCCTTCGCTGAACTGAATGGCGGTGCGTAGGCGAGTTCGAGGTCGGCGAGTTCTGGTGCGGTGATGCCACCGCGAATAGCGGTCGCCAGCACGTCAATCCGCTTGTCCACGCCCGAGCGACCTACTCCCTGTGCGCCCAAGATTTCACCACTGGCGGGATCGAAAATCAGTTTCAGTGCCATCTTCACTGAACCGGGGTAGTAGTCCGCGTGTGAACCAGGGTGGGCGTGAATGGATATTGCCGCCCGACCAGCTTCGCGTAGTCGTTTCTCGTTCCACCCGGTTGTCGCGATGGTCAGATCAAAGACTTTGACGATCGCAGTCCCAATCGTGGCCAGCGGTCGGACCTCTCGACCAGCAATGTGGTCCGCGACCACCCGGCCGTGGCGGTTTGCGATGTTTGCAAGCGGCACCAAAGAGGCGCTTCCGTCGAGCGCATCAGTCTTCTCCGCGGCGTCACCCACGGCGTAGATCGAAGGGTCACTCGTACGATTGAACTCGTCCACCTGAATGCCACCCCGAGGACCAATATTGAGATCCGCCGTGCGCGCGAGGGCGACATCCGGGCGAACTCCAATCGCGATAATCACCAACTCGCCCGGTAGGTGCTCGCCGCTCGAAAGTTCAACACCCGAAGGATCGATGCTGACAACTGAGGAACCCAATCGGACCTCCACGTCATGACTCGTCAACTCCTCAGTGACGAGTTGGGCCATTTCGGGATCGAGAGGTGCCAGCACCTGATCCAACGCCTCTACGAGTGTGATGGGAATCCCTCGGTGCCGGAGATTTTCGGAGATCTCAAGGCCAATGAAGCCGCCGCCAATCACCACGGCGTGAGCGGGTCGTGCGTCAACGGCGGCGCTCATTCGTTCAACGTCCTCCACTGTCCGCAGAGGCAGCGCGCGCTCAATTCCAGGGATCGGTGGGATAACCGGAGAGGCCCCCGGACTGAGCACGAGTTTGTCGTAGGAAAGCTCGTATGAGGTCTCGGTCGATAGGTCGATGACACAGACCGTCTTGGCCTCTGGATCAATCGACTTGACCTCACTGGCTACACGAACATCGAGACGAAATCGGTCATGGAGAGAGTCTGGAGTCTGGAGGAGCAGGTCGGATTCGTCTTCGATCACACCACCGACGTAGTAGGGCAATCCACAGTTGGCGTAACTGACGTGTCCACTACGTTCGAGCACAACAATTTCCACGTCAGCGTCAAGACGCCGGAGACGCGTAGCTGCTGACATGCCGCCGGCGACACCACCAACAATCACAACACGCACGAGAGACCCCCTACGCCAGACTCAGGAAGAGCTTTTGCAATCTCACGGACACATCGTCAGCGTCGACCGACGGATCAGTGAGGCATTCCTTCAGGCTGGAGGAGATCAACGTGAAGGCGGCCGTGTTGATGGCCTTGCTCACTGCGGCCATCTGAATGACAATCGCCTCACAGTCGCGACCCTCTTCCATCATCCGCACGATGGCGCCCACTTGTCCGTGAGCGCGCTTTAATCGGTTGGTGATCACCGTCGACTGCTGGGCGTCTTGCAATACGTGTCCGGACTTCCTGCTAACCATGCCGTTCCTTTGAATAGAATAACTATACCCCCTAGGGTATAGCACACCTGAGCACCGCCGTGCCACTCAGTAACCCCTTCACCACAAAATGACCTTCGGACCGCATCGAACTTGAGGTCCGCCATCGGCGCTTCGATATACGAATCGCGAAGAGGCCAAGTTGACCGCTTTCGTGACTGCAGGATTTGAACAAGAGATCGCGGGTATCTGGGCGACCGGACATCAAACGTGCCGCTGGTACAGGGGCACGTTTGTAAATGTGACAACGAGTGGGCGCTGAGGGACNNAACCCCCGACCTGCTGAGTGTAAATTCTCGTGACCTCGTGCGGCGCTGTTAGGCCCAATCATGTTTGAGCAGGTCAGGTAGAGAATTCCATCCTGTGCCGTCCGGTCTAGTTTGCCTCAATTCGTGTTCTTTGGGGCAGTTGCGTTGACATCGCGTTTACAAACGGCCGTCACACTTCGGACGTAGTCTTCGCTGATGTCTCTCACTGGGATGCTGAGCCGCCGCGGAATGCCCCTCCGGGAATTCTTTGAGTATCGCCTGCCGAATTGCAAACCAATGCAAGACGCATGGAAGCTCGGTGGGGCTCCTCAGATTCTGCCGTCCGAACCAGTCGTATGGAGCCTCGTTGGAGCAGCCCTCGATTATCGCGTTCGGTATTTGTTCGCGGTCACGTCGCCTGAGCGGTTCGTGGCGGCACACGTGGCATATGACACTGAAAGCGAACTTCACGCTTCCTACGCAAATCTTGCGACCTCGCTGATCGGCCTGCTCGCGAGAAACGATCCTCGAGGCGCGCCGATGGCAACTGAAGTTGAAGCTGACCTGGCGCGTTACTGCTACGTCCTCGCCATGTACGAGAGTCTGTTCCGAGGCGCAGCAGACAGCTCGCTCTACACCCTCCGCATTGGCGCTTCTGCCGACGAACAATTAGCGCTCGCACCCTCTGCCGCTGTCGTCGACCTGGTGGCCCTGACGGGCGCAGCAGCGACCACACTAAGTCCGCTCTTCAAAAAGACCGCCATCCTAAACCCTTCGTTTTCAGGAAGTCCCGACGTACTTGGGGCTGACGCTGATCTCATCGTTGACCACTGCTTAATTGACATCAAGACAACGATTAGCAAGAGTCTTGATCGTCAGACCCTGTATCAACTCGTTGGTTACTTGCTCCTTGATTATGGGGACGAGTACGCGATCAACGCCCTGGGCTTTTACCTATCGCGCATTCCAGCTCTCGTCGTTTGGCCGGCCAAAGACCTCATTGCGTCAATGAGCAACGGAGTCGAAAGCGTAAAGGGCCTGCGAAAAGATTTGAAGGCGCTTCTCGCCCTCGACATCTTCTGAGGCCGATCTCGCTACACGAGCGCGTGGCTTTCGGCGCTGCATGAGCGACCGCGAACCGCACCAATTCTCAAGGGCGCACTGTTGATTACGCCTTTCCCGCGGACAAGGCGCCCGAAAATCGCTAGCAAAAAAACTTTGCATTTTTTCGCAAAGCCAGTTATTACTTGCCATAGATTGCGGGAACTGCAGGCACGTGCCTGCAAGACTCCCGATTTCGCGATTTCCAACGCGTCGATTTCACTTGAGAAAAACCGGCGCTGACCTGGGGACTCCGTCTTGCAATGCCTCCACCTTTTTGATTAGGTGCACAGCGTCTCGCGGACAGGCTGGTCACTCGTGAGATGTCTTAGGACGGATACTCTCGGCCCATCGTCACTCGACGAGCGCTCAACCAAGGAGGGTTCGAATGTCAAAAGTAGATATGGAAGCAGAGCAAGAGAAGTGTGTCGAGGACTACCTCGACGAGCTGTCCGATACGGTCATCATCCCGCCTGCCGATGTGAGCCTGGCGTCAATTTTTGAAGACCTGAACCCAACGCTCGTTGAATGCGTGCGAGCCGACTGGGCGAGGATACTCATGACTGACGACGACTTCGCGGCGCTGTGCCGCCACCCGATAGCAAAGGAGGCCCTCGGGACCCTCGTCGAGCGTTACATGGAGCTGGTGTATTTTCCTCACGGCTGGTTCGCGACGCCCGTCGGCGAGTTCGCGGATGGCGCGAGGGACAACACCACAGGTAAGGAGGCCTCAATGTCGCAATCCGTAACTCACACGTTCACACACGACGGCGACGACTGGGAGGACGCGCTCTCAAGGCCCGCGAGCAAAGAGAGGTTCACGATCAAAATGCTCGACGGTTCGACGGTCATCATCGACAACCCAGAGTCGGTCGTCTACGAGTACCCGAAGTCAATGTTCTCTGCCGAGGAGTGGGACGACCTCGGGCTGGGCGATCAGCCGTCAGCGAGATTCACGACTGTCGATCCAGACGATCCTCGAGTCCGGGCCGTGGTCGAAGCTTCCGTGACGGCCTTCGTCGGAGGTACCGTGACGGCCTTCGTCGGAGGTACCGAGGAAGGGGTAGGGGGCAGCGTGGACGGCGAAGAGATCGTGAGTGTGAGCCGCCATATCAGCAAGCCCATACGGGCCCGCAATTGAAACGAGTGGTATGTCGGTACCCGGCAAAAGCGGGTTCTTCGCGTCGACGCGCCCGTGACAGCGTTCGATACGTGGGTTATTTGATTTACGAGATGTATTTGCCGAAAACGACGAGATCGCCGTTCTGATCGTCAACGCATACGACATCATTCACGACCGGCACGTAGGGAGTTCCTCCGCACTGGATCAAGTGCGCCGGGCATTGCACCGTCATGTCCTCGAGGTAGACCGTCAACGGCGAGGTGGTCGCGACGACGCCTTGGTGACGGACTCGCTTCAGCGCGCTGCCACTCGGCGCTAACGCTCCGTGCAGATTCTTCTGCGCTCGGTTCCATTTTATTGAACTCTTCACGCCCACTCCTCCTCGCGCCGTCGACGGTCTACTAGGGCTTCTAGTTTCTCGAGGGGCATCGCGCGAAGCACTTCTATCGCTCTCTCCGCAAACCGCTCCGCGGAGACGCCCTGTGTGCCGACATGAAGAGTCACTCCGGTGCCCGTGGCTTCCTTTCGTACTGAACGGTTGGCCCAGACACGCATTCTCGAGCTGCCCGAGCCGGAGGTGGTCATCTACGCCACCCTTGACCGAGTGAGGTTGTCTGCAAATTGTTGGAACGCGTCCACCACGACCTTTTCGAACGCTGGAATGCTCGCGAGATCGGCACCATTCACCGTTAAATTGAGCGCCAAGGCGCCGATGCTGGAGGGGCCCGGCAACGGCGTGTTCGCCGGCGTCACCACTTCTCCAGGCATCAGCAACGCGAGCTGCTCGACGCCAGGGACGCCTCCAACCACGCCGCCCGTATGGTACGAGGGGA
Organism: Acidimicrobiaceae bacterium; assembly: GCA_003151555.1. Taxonomy (GTDB): domain Bacteria; phylum Actinomycetota; class Acidimicrobiia; order Acidimicrobiales; family RAAP-2; genus RAAP-2. The sequence continues at coordinate 9,849 of PLXU01000114.1, forward strand.
CATTCAGAAGCGGCAGGTTCGGCGTGCCAAATGTGGCGCCTGGAAAGATCTCGACGCCCAGGACGTGGATCGCTGGAATGCTCAAATGGAGGTCGTTCCACCACCCGATGATCTTGTCGTAGACGGTCGCGAACGCGGCGCCGAGGCCGTCCCACATGTGCTCGGCAGCGTGGCCGATCTTCACGGGCAGACCCGTAAAGAAGGTCGAGATCGGTTGCCACACGTGGGTGTCGAGCCACGTCGCGTCGATGACGAGACCCCCCCAGAGGTACTTGGCCAAGTCGCCGAGCGCGGCTAATGCGCGGCCAGGGAGCGCCTTGCAGAATGACACGAAGTCATCGAACGCGTGGGGAATCGTCTTCGTGAAGAAGTCCCCGATTGGCTGGAAGAGGTGTGTGTCGATAAATTGCCACGCATCATCGGCCCAGGNNTTGATGTTCGTCCAGACTTCGTGCCAGTGAGTCGCGAGCAAGGTGACGCCCAGCACGAGGAGCGTCAGCCCGCCGACGATCAGGACGATCGGCGACGACAGTGCGGCCACTACGAGGGCGATCGCGGCGATGCCGGCGGCGACGGGCAGGAACAGCGGATCGGACTTAATCAGCCAGCCAACAAAGTCGCCAAAGTAGCCAACGACTTTATCGAGAATGAGGCCGATCGGCGTGACGGCGACGACGAACTTGAGGACGCCCGTGACCAAATCTTTGATATCGCTCACGATCGACGGCCCGTTCTCCTTGACCCATGCGAGGAACTTCTGAAACCCACCGTCACTCACCCACTTGGCGAACGAATCGACGAGGTGAACGATGCCGTCGCCGAGAGCCTTGACGATTCCACCCGACTGGGCACCGGCACCGGTGAACGCCTCAAAGAGCGTTACGGCAGCGCCGCCCATCTGTGACATGAACCCATTTCCTTCTTTGAAGATCGTCATGACCTCTGCGAGCCCTTTTTTCGATCCGATGAACTTCGCCAGCTCATCGAACGTCCCGCCGATGCCCTTGGCGGCGTCGACGATCAAGGGCCCGAGGTCCTTGAAGAATGGGAGGAGATCGGTCAGCCCCGTCTGTATGAGGGGCAGGAAGGCCGCTTGGACCTTATCCTTCAACCCATCGAAGACCGGAAAGAGTTGGCCCGTTACGAACTTCACGAAGTCCTGGCCGGCGGGTGAGAGCTTCGCGAAGTCCCGAGCGTAGGTGTTAATGGCCGACGAACCGCTCGCCACCGGTATCGCCGCTCGTTCGAAGGCCGACTTCTGATTGTCGAGGGCTTGGGTGAGTGACCGCTCGGCGTCAGCGACGGTCTGAGCGCTCTTCTTCTGCGCCTGGGCGATGTTGTCCTGGTTCGTGATCTGCTGCGCCGCGTCGGCCGCCATTGCGGCGGCGACGTTCTGTTGAGCGATCCCTTGGGCGGTGACGGCATCAGTGACGGCCTGGGTCGCCTGTTGAAGGTTGTGCTCGGCGGCGATGACCTGTTGGTTGCCCTCGACGCCGGCGGCAGCGGCCGCGGTCGCCGTGACTGCGAGCTGGGACTGCTGGGTGTTGAGATCGGTAACGGCCTGGGTGGCCTGCTCGAAGGAGATCTGCGCCTGGGTCTTCTGGTTGTCCGTCGCGGTGGATCCAGGGGCGTTGGCAGCGTCGAGCGCTTGCTTGGCTTCAACGAGATTGAGTGCGGCCTGCTGTTGGGCGATCGCTCCGTCGGCGAGTTGGTTGGTGTAGTTGTCGAGTTGGTTCTGAGCATTCTGACGCGCCGCGATAACGGCCTCTTGCGCCTGTTGCTCGTTCCACTGAGCCTGAGTGACGGCCCGCTCGGCATTAACCAGGTTGTTCTCCGCCGTGATGACGGCTTGGTCCGCTGAGACAGTCGCCTGAGCCGCCGCCGCTTGCGCCGCCGCAACTGATCGGGCCCCATTGACTCGAGAATTGGTGAGTGCCTCTTCAGCGGTCTGGACGCTGTTGGCAGCGCTGCGCTCGGCATCGGCATTACTCAGGGCCGACGACGCCCCTGAACTGCCAGCGCCTCCACCGGTCGTTTGGGACTTGTTGAAGGCGCGAAGAGTGCCGAAGATGCCCGAGAACCCCAAATAGAGGGCGCCCATACCAGTCGCCGCGCCGCCAATGAGAGCGGGCAGCGCCGCGAACGCGCCGAGCGCCAGGCCACCAATTGGGACCAGGGCGGCGCCAAGTGCGACCATGCCGGCGACCATCGGCGAAAGCTCGCCCGCGGCGGCCACGGCGTTGGTGCCGATCAGGGACAGTCCCCCGGCGGCACCCTCGCTGCCGGCAGATCCGCCAAGCGCGTCGGTCGCCGCAGTCGACGCGAGCACGTCGGCGTCAAAGGCGCCTAGCTTCGCTTCAGCGTCGCCGGTATCGACGCCGATCCGGATCTCTGGGTGCTCGAGCTCGAGCGCGTCCAGTTCAACCTGCAGTGCTACGAGCTTTTCCTGGGTGTCGGTCTCGTCAATGCCGAGGTCGACCATTGCATTCAGGTTGCCAATCTCGGCACGCAACGCCCGCGCTTTCGCGGACGCCTCGGACGTGTCGGCGTCGATCTTGACGGCGCTCATGTCCTTCAGTTCGGCGTTGACGATCGACTTGAAGGTTTCGGCAAAGACCTCGCCGGCGTCCTGGCCCCACTGCTCGGCCTGGGCTCCGATTGCCTCGACAGCGCCGGCGAAAGAGGGCAAAATTTGGACCCACGCCGAGCCAACTTCGTATGACGCGCTAGGCATCTAAGCTTTCAGTTTGCCGGTAATTGGATGCCGAAATGCGCGTTGTACTTCTTGATCACGTAGTCCATGAAGTACCCGTTGACCTCAGGGTGAGCTCGAAACGCCGTGTACGTGTCTTCGCCGAGGATTGCCTTGACGGTCTCTTCAGGCGACTTCGTGCCGAATGACATCAGGAAGTCGAATGACTGGGCCTTGGGATCGGGAAAGGTGAACTCCTCGCCATCGTCGAGCACGACGATGAACGGATCCTTCGGCTGTTCGATCTCGAGGTCTTTGGTGGTGAGACGAGGGCTCATCAGACAAGGCCCATCGAGGGGTCTTGCGCGATAATTCGGTCCAATTCGGAGTCCGTCGTCGCTCGGCCGAGCTCAATCGGCGTCACCGTGGCGAACTCGAACATTTCAGCCGCCTGCGCACGGTGCTGTGCTTCGGCATGCAGCGCGTTGATGGCCTCGATTGCGGCGGGACGCGAACTGGCAGCGTCCCCGAGCACGTCGTGCCAGTCTTCGCTCTGAAAGCTTGAAGCGACGAACTGCGAGTGTGCGTGGAGTACAAGAGCGCGCACGAGGGTTTCGTCACCTGATGTGCGGGCCCGAGCGACCAGCGCTGCAGCTTCGCGTGGGTCGGTGATCGTTGACACCTTATCGAGGGCATCCCGGTGAGCCATCACGACGGCCGCTTTATCGCCTGGGCTCACCGCGAGGTCGTCGATCCCGAATGCAATCCGTTCATTTTTCGCGTGCTCGGCTTGCTGAGCCTTCTTGGCAGCTGTCTCAGCTTCGGCCATTCGGGCATTTAAGATTTTCTGTACGGCCGCGATGCGAGCGGTCTTCGCTATTTGTGTCAGCTCCGGCCGCGACCGAATCTTGGCAAGGTCCTCGTTGTATTTCGCTCGAAGGGTGTCAGCTGGACGGTCAAAGACCGGCGTTGATGGGGCTGGGCACATGGATTAATTCCTTTCGCTCACGAATCAAAACTACCGATTCGCAAACGTCACCCTAACGTTTTCCTTTTCACGATTTGAGGTCTGACCTGCCACGATTCGGGAAACGTTTCCTTCGTGACGAAGATCCTCGATCCGCATCTCAACGGGAGATCAAAGCTGCCCAGGGTGTCGCTCAGGTGATCGCTTCCGCGTTACTCGCTTCGCTTCTCGCTCGCGAATCGTCTTGTCGCGGTGACACGGGATCTCGTGAATGGCTGCCAGGTTCGTCTCGTCGTGATTGTCACCGGCCACGACGTGGTCGACCTGATTCGCGCCCTCGCGGTGGCAGACGTGGCACACGTAAGCGTCACGTTCGAGAATGTAACGACGAAGCGATGGCCAGTTTTTCGGAAGACGTTGCTTCCGAGTTGATCCGGCCCACTTGCCCGCTACCAATTGTTGCGCTCTGGCTTCTTGGTACTCCACTCGTCAGCCTCGTCGGCAAACTCGATTAGAGCATTGCCCAATTTTCGAGCGTCACCAAAGAGGAGCGTGACGTTCGTCGTCGTGTCGGGCGCGTCTTCGTCGGCAATGGTGAGGCCGATGTTCGGACGCTGCTTATTGTGTGCGTGCTTGTCTGTGCCTTCGTAGGTCGCAAACACTTTCACGATCACGGGAACTTCATCTCTTGAGGTATCAATCCCGGAAATTATTTTCTCTGTTTTCATAGGCCTATCCAAGCACAACGACGCGAGACTGACTCGGCCTACCGCCCTTCATTGCGCCAGGCTTCGCAACGGCGTCAAGGCGCGCAGCCCAGGCGAGCGTCGCCGCCACCGCACAGTCGATCTTTTGAGCGCTATCTGGGTATTCTTTGCTGATTTGAAGGCCCGAACGGGGCGATGGATTACGCCGAGCGTTCAACACGTGCTCAGTCAACCGAAAACTCCCGTCGTGCGTCAGGTCGCCGTTCGTGACGGCCTCTTCAAACGCGGCGAGTGCTCGCACCATGATCGAGGGACGATTCGCCCAGAAGTGCGTCGCGTGATTCGTGCTGGCCCTCACTTTGAGTCTCTTTGAAAAGTTTTGCTCCCAGGTACCGAGTTGCGACTGCCACCCGCTTGGGTCGGCGTAGAAGCCCACCACCTTGAAACGCTTGAAAGCGTCGCGCACAGCGGCGTCAATCAGATCCTCGGGCGCTTCCCAGTCGTCTTCGCCTTCGCGGGCTTGCCAGCATCCTAAGAGTTCGACGTAGCCGTCAGGCACGCGTACGGCGACCAATGCGGTGGCGTCGGCGTTACCGCGAGAACGACCTCGCGAGCCGTCAAAGCCAAGAGTTACTACGTCGCCATCGATGAGCGGACTCGATCGCTCGAGGCACGAGTGCCACTGGTCGGCCCGGATCCACGCGTCGTCGGCGCTCGCGGGTTGATTCAGGTAGTAGCGCCTCGCATCGCTCGGGTGAGTGCCGCCGTCAAGTACCTCCGCGGCGAGACGGTCAATGTCAATCCACGGCGAATCTTCGTACAACTCAGCGAGGGCGGTTCGTAGTTGCACCGGGTCGCCAATGTCCTCGCACTGACTAATCGGTTGCCAGGTGAGCACCCCGTCGCCGGCGTGCGTGCCGGCACGGACACCCTCGGCATACGTGTGCGTTTGCTCGGCGACGGAACCTTGACCGTTCACCCACATGTTGGACGTTTCAAGACTCCGGCCACCCGTCTTCGCAACGCCACGACGGAGCGTCTCAGCGAGCCTGTGACCACCGTTCGAAGCGATCCATAAATGGGTTTCATCGAGCACCACGGCGGTTGGTCGCAAACCTTCCTTGGATGGTGCGCGAGCCGTGCTCGAACTCAACTTGCCGTTGCGGGTTCGTATGCGAGTGAGTCCGGCGTCAAGGCCGGGAATCTCGGCGTGAGCAATTGAGTTCTCGAGCATGGAAATTGCCAGACCCATCGTCGCGTCCTCAGCCTGGTCCTGCGAGAGAGCCGAGAGCTTTACGTCCGGCGATGGGTGTTTCCGCATTTGCGGCGTACCATCGTCATTCCACTTGACGAAGCGAACGGGGCCGCCGAGCTCGCAAGCAGCGAGCGCGGCGGCCAGCGGACTTTTCCCGCGCCTTTAGGAAGCACCACCTGGCCTCTCCGCCACAGATAGTTTCCGTCGTGGTCCAGGGCGAACCACCACGAGACGAAGCGGGCTTGTGACTCACGCCAGCGCCAGGGCTGGCCGGCGTCGTCACCGTCAGGTTGAGAAAGCACGACCTCGGACCACGCGAGAACCTCGGGACCGGCAGAGCGCACGCCTTGATCGCTCGGCCAGCCTCGGGGTAGTCCGTCATCGGCCCACTCCAGGCGCTCGAGGATGTCTACGGCGCTCACGACGCTTGTCGATCCCACCGAGCTCGCGCCAGTACGATCGCCGAGACCGTCGCGGCCCGCGAGGCGTCAACGGCGCTCGTGTCCGTGTCGGCGAGGCGTAGGGCACGAAGCAACGTCGACAACGTGGCGCGATGTTGTCGGAGTTCCGCGATCAGCGGGTGCGCGACCTCTTGGCCCTGTGAACCTCGCACCGTTTGCGGCTCCCCTTTGAGCCCGGCGCGTAGTTCGTCGATCAAGTCGCACTCGAAACACGCATCTTCCAAAATGCGAAGGTGATCGGCGCGCAGTGTGCCGGTTTTCACGACGCCGCGCCACAGAGCGCGGCCGCCTACGGCCAGGCCTTTCGGTGCGGCGGGCGATTTCTTAACTGGGCTNNTCACGGCACGGGAAAGCGACCAATGAGTCGGGGGGATGGTCCCCCACCCCTTGAATCAGAGACGGACGCCACTAATCGAGTCGAGCGTTTCACGATTGATCTGCTCACGTGTCGGCGTCTGACTTCAGGCGCTCGATGACCTCGGACGCTTCAGATTTTGTGAGGTCTGACATCGATTCGATCGGGGACCGTCCAATAATCGCGGCGGCCATTTCATGCTTCGCTGGACCTGCGACGCCCACCTTGGCGAACAGGGTTTGTATCGCGCGAATCTGAGGGGCGGTCGCGAGTGACGAAGTAACTTCGCTCGTCGATGTTGCCGGTTCGTTCGATTCATTACCGAATGACTCGACAACCTCGGCTTCTACAACATCATCACCAACAGTGTTGAGCACGGCCATGACGAGTTGCGTAGCGCGTTCTGCTTGAGCTGCCGTTAGACCTCGCTTGATCGGCGGCAAGTTTGCATCGTGCCATAACACCTTCAAGCGCAACCTATCTTCGTCTTGGAGCAATCCGATCGAGGTAGTCAATCCGTAAAGTTGATCGTCGCTCGCGACCTCACCAGTTTCGTAATTCACTGACTCGCTTTCAGTCGTTGAGTGGCTTGACGTTGTTGATCTGGGAGTCGTGAACGATTCAACCTCTTCGGGTGTGTACGACATGCCCGAAATGACATCTGGGAAATAGAGACGACAGGCCTTCGACGTGACGCGAGCCGCGAGCATGGCATCGGGATATTTCTTCCAGTTGTCACCGTTTGACAGACCCGCTCGGCGAGCATCGCTGATCGTGAATCGTGTCTCGCGCCACTCGTCCCAATCCTTGCGACGACACTGAGCGATTGCTTCGTCGCCATTGCCGGACAGGATGAACTGGTGGCCTTGTTCCATGACGAGCGCCCGTAGGAGTTCAGCCGACGCGCTCGGCTTGCCGGCAACGAAGTTGATCTGTTGAAGTGCCTGCATTGGTCCGATGCCGAGTTCGGCGCCGTACATCACCACCGCGAGCACTTCGTCAGGCTTGTTTCTAAAAGTCGCCGGAACCATCGCCGTTCGACTGATCCGTTCGGCCAATAGTAAATACTCTTCGAGGTGCGGTATGCCGCCAACGATGCGAGCAGGGTGCACGACAGGAAGGTTTGGGTTCTCAACGATGTTGGCTTCGATTTCGACCGCGTCATTCGTCATTGTCTTCTCCTTGGTATGAATCCTCGAAGATGTTGAGTTCGCGCCGGCGTGCAAGTTGCGCGTCAAAATTGTCAAGCAGGATTCGACCGAGCCGGTCGGCCTCTCGCCATTCGGCATTCGGAAGGTGTAGAGACGGCGGACACGTGTCCTCGACGGGCTCATTGCCTTCGGCTTCATCCTTAGTCGTCATCGGTTGCTCGATCGTTCGGTAACTCGAAGCGCGCGGCGGTCAACTTTGGGCGAACCTTGGCGCCGTTGACGCAAGCCAATTTGGTTTGCGCAAGATGACAGACGGAGGAAGGCCGTTGCCGCGCGCTTCGAGAGATGGTGACTGAGTTCACGATGCAGCCTTCGACGTTGCGAGCTGGCGAAGGTGAGTACACAGAACGTCGATGTTGCCGCCCAAGACCGAATGCGGGAGTTTCTCGTGTGCGAGCTGCGCGAGTGGTGGCAATGCCGCAGTGTCTCGTGGCTCGGGAGTCAGGTACCAGTCCTCGATCGCTAACGCCGCGGCCTCAACCGTATCCGTGAGTGTGCCTGGTGCGTCATCATCTTTCGACCTAGAGATCGCATACTCAACCCCGTGGTCGGTCCAAGTGTTGACGCCCGTGAGAATCGCGACACGGATGTCTTCTTCAGAGTGACCCGCGTTCAAAAGCTTCTCAAGAAGAGTTGCAATTTCCTTAGTGCTTTTGGTCGGCGTTACCGATTGCGAAAAGGCGAGTGCGCTAAGCGAGTTCGCTTGCGAACTCGCAGGGGGTTCATTTCTTTTTATTACATTTCTTTTTATTACATTACTTTTCTTTTTATTATAGTTCGACGCCTGCTTCGTCGTTGTCGAAGCAGCCTGCTTCGTTGAAGTTGAACCAGGTCGCTTCGTCGTTGTCGAAGCAGCCTGCTTCGTTGCGCGAGCTTTACCAGAGTTAATGCCACCTTGCTTGGCTCGCTTACGTCGATCTTCACGCATGGCCTCAAGGTCGGCGTGCGATGCGTGGCCGTTGAGATAGTCCAGGTTCTTGTATGTTCGATCGTCGACTTGAGACCAGAGACCGCTGTTCACGAGCTCGTCGACGTGTAGAAGAAGATCGTCATCGTTTGGACACTGCGCCTTGATCTGAGCCAGCGTGACGATCCCATCGCTTTCGAGCCGTCCTGCAATCGCCGTAGCCTTGATGGTCAAAAGGACGGCACCGTCGCTTAGCTCGATCGTCCGTTCGAAGAAATTCGACTCAATTTGAATAAAGGGACGCGCCACTAGACCGTCACCTCACCCGCGAGCATGGCCTCGATCGCTGCCTTGGGCCAAAGCAGTCGCCGTCCAACGTGAATCGCTCGTACGGGAAACTCACCACGCTTCTCTGCCTCGTAAATCGCCCAGGTGCTCAGCCCGGTGAGTTCGTGGAGCTCACTCGCGTTATACGTCTGGCGCGTCACTCGACCTCGCTAGCGATGGTGGTCGTGAGGGCCGTGATGACAGCGCCGTACCGAATTGCTGGCGCGCCGTGCGGGACCTTGAGGCCTCTTTCCCACTTTGAGACTGTGCCTTTGGTCGATCCACACGCCCGCGCAATATCCGAGAGTGATGCCTTGGCCGCGACGCGTACGCGGCGGCCCGTTCCACCACTTGCGAGTTGACGTGCCCTCGTCAAACAGAAGAGTATTTCGGTGTCAGAGAGCGCGTCTGAGGTGTTGGCCATGTGCCAACCATAGAGTCTCGCAAACGTCGCCCCAGCGTTTTCCTTTTCACGAATCGTTCCTCTGACCTGCCAAGATTCGGGAAACGTTTTCGTTATGAGGGCGAAAATACACATGTCGCCCTAACGTTTCCGTTTCGTGTACTCTTCGGACATGTCTACATCCCCAATCTTCAATCGGTTTTGGGCCAAGTGGCCCGACGAAGACGAAGGGCCCTTCCATCTCTGGACGACTATCGCGATGATCGACGGTCGACCCGAAGTGGTCGGCGTCGAGATGTTTTCGGTTGATCCGGTTTCAATACCTGAGCTCTATTCCAACTTGTCGGAGAACGAGTCTCGTGCACACTTCCGCCAGGTGCGTCGCTCCACAGACACTTTCGACGAACACGAAGAGCGTGATGAAATGAGAGAGGGTCGAGCGATTGGGACGCAGAACATAAGGCTGCCGCTCGGGAAGATCGTTCGGATGCACATGGCTCCGGAACGTGAGCGCGCCGAAAGCTACTTGAAGGGTGAGTGGACTACTGACGGCGCCTTGGCGGAATCAGTGCAAAGCGCCGCGGAAACGATCGTCGGGGCTCCGGCCACGCCAGCAAAGAAAGCCGGCCGCAAGCCGAAACCTCGCGAGGACTTTGAGGACGTGGTGCGGATCTACAAAGAGGCTCTTTCGATCGGCGCGAATCCCATCGAAGCAATCATGACGGCGAAGAACGTATCCAAGTCCTGCGCCGCGAAATGGGTCTGGAAATGCCGTCGACCCCCATTGGAGCTTTTGCCCCGTACCAAGCGCGGAGTCGCCGCGAGCATCGCAGAGGTCGACAATGCAGCGCCAAAACGGAAGAGGAAAGCATGAAAGGTTCAATTATCCAGCGAGGCGAGACGTTCACCGCCTACTGGTTCACCAACGACCCCGCGACCGGCAAACGAAAGCAGCACTCAAAGGGCGGCTTCCGAATCAAAGGTCTCGCGCAGGCTCATCTCAACTGCATCCTTGGTCGCGTCGACGACGGCTCTTGGCGCCCTGATACGTCCATGACGGTCAAGCAACTACTCGAGGAGCATTGGCTTCCCTCACAGGCGTCCAAAGAGCTTCGAGGCGCGAGCATGGCCCAATACAGGCTCGCCGTTCGTGCGTGGATCGTTCCTTACATTGGGGGTGTTGCAGTCTCTGCACTAACGCCAAAGATCGTGAACAAACTCATCGCGACCCTAAAGACGACACGAACCTCGGCAGGTCGTGATGGTCTCTCACCGCGGACAATTCAATTGGCGATTGGCGTACTGAAGTCGGCGTGTAAGTGGGCTGTGCTAAACGAACTCCTACCTCGCAACCCAGTTGCCGCAATCGCGCAGCCGCGCGCTGACCGCCCAGAAATGAAGGCGTGGAGTGTCGACGAGGCTCGTGAGTTTCTGCAAAAGGTCAATAGCGACCGGATGGCGTGGGCTTGGACGCTGGCGCTCACGCGTGGACTCCGCCGAGGCGAGCTGTGCGGCCTCAAATGGGAGGACATCGACTTGGACCGCGGCACGTTGCAGGTCAATCGCGCTCGTGTGACAGTCGAAGGCCGCGCCATTGACTCCTTACCCAAAACTGCAGCTGGTAGGCGCTCAGTGCCGCTTGACGCGACTCTCGTGACGATCCTGCGCGCTCATTCCGCGACGCAAGGTCGCGAGCGGTTGATGTCCGGCGGTTCGTACGAGAGTCTGGGATATCTGAGTGCCGACGAGTTGGGGCAGCCTTATCACCCGGACACGATTTCGGGTTGGTTCGACAAGGCGGTGAAGGCATCAGCACTTCGTCGAATCAGACTTCACGACACACGTCACACGGCGGCGTCGCTCATGCTGGCGTCTGGCGTTCCCGTGAAGGTCGTAAGCGAAATGCTCGGGCATGCGTCGCCGATCATCACTCTGACGTTCTACGCCCACGTTCTCCCGGGAATGGCAGAACAGGCTGGCGCCGCGCTGTCCGAAAGTCTGCTCGCGTAATTCCGTTGACAAAGCGTTGACAACGGACCTTTTTTTGATGCTGTAATGCTTGAAAAACCAGTGGGCGCTGAGGGACTCGAACCCCCGACCTGCTGAGTGTAAATCAGCTGCTCTAACCAACTGAGCTAAGCGCCCGGGCCCACCAGCCTAGAGGCTGCCCGCATTCAACATGATGGACAACAGCTCTGACGTGCACGCAAAGACTGGGCGACGCTGCACCGCGGCGGACGTCTCGAGTTCTTCGTCCCGGTAGTCACGTTCAACGGCTCCGGCCTCACGGGCGATCAGCATTCCCGCGAGATAGTCCCAGGGATTAAGCGTTGACTGTTGGGCTACTGCGTAGATATCGAGTGACCCGTCGGCGACCAGGCAGATTTCCAAGCTGGCGGCGCCCAATGCCCGATGCTGGGCCCAGCCCAAATGCCGCGACGGCAATCCCGAGAACGCCGCGATGGCCAGTGACAACTCACGCTGCTCACTAACGTGAATTGCCATTCCGTCGCGGGTCGCCCCCGCACCCTTTTGCGCCTCAAAAACAACGCCCGTGGCCTGGTCTCGCACCAGTCCCGCCACCAGTTCGTCACCGCGCATCACGGCCAGACTGGTCGCGTAGAAGGGGATCCCTCGGTCACAGTTAGTCGAACCATCGATTGGATCAACGACCACCGTGAGATCGCCGTGACCCGTGATGCCCGACTCTTCACTCACTACTCGAAGTCCCGCCCCGCCGAGCACACGAAGCGCGATCTCGTCGGCGGCGACGTCCAAGTAATATTGTGAATCACGTTGACCTGAGAGACCTCTTCCCCGCTGCGATTTCACAACCTCACCTATCTCGTGCGCACATTCACGAAGCAGTGGCGAAAGAGAATCAATCACGCAAACACGCTAGTTGTGTCCGGGACTAACCTGAGTAGTAATGGCCGCCATTGACGTCGCTGGTTTCGTTGCAGACCTAAAGGACCATGCCGTAACGCACGGCTTTCACGTGCACGACGAACGACACTTCGTCGAGACTTACTCGCTTCGTCAGGCCTGGGAAGTGGATCTGCACCCCGAGGACGGCTGCGGCGGCCCGGTCGATCTGCATATCGAACTCGACGTCGATCCGCGCACCCTGTTAGCTTTCGAAGACGCCGTACTCGGCCTGCCCGACGACGTGGACCCGCCCGACGAGTTCCACTTTCCCCTGGTGTTGACCTGGAGCCTGCCGCCGATGCCCCACAGCCCCGACCTGTTGCGTTTGGCCATCGACCTGGCGCCCATTGGTGGCCTCGAGATGCCGCTCGAGGTGACCGCCAGCGACTCCTTCGCGTCACCGACGGAAGGCAGCGAGCGACGAATCTCCATCGTGGCCCGTCGGGCCATCTCCCTCAGCCAGGTAGCCAAGGGCGAAGATCCGCTGTGTGACATCTTCGAGCGCGGTCACAGCGTGAGCGACTTCTTGTTGCAAGCTGCCGACTCGTGGCTCGGATAACTCCACGGCTCTATTTGTTCGTTCCACTTCTCGCCGCGGGTCTCGTATTGAGCGCCTGCGGTAACGGCGGCGCGGTGAGCGACGCGCGCGCTTCCTGTCGCAGTGTGCACGCGGCGTTGGCACTGCAGAAGCAGAGCGAGCAGTCCGGCCTCACGTCCGCGCAACAGTCACGGCTGCAGTCGCAGGCCCTGAGCGAACTCCTAAAGGCCACCCAGCCGGCGGCCGACGCCACGTCATTAGATGGAAGTTGGAACCCGCTCATGACTACCATCAATGAAGCCGAACGGGTGCCGCTGGACAATTTGGTGCCGGCGCTTACTCGACTCTGCCGGGTGGCCGACTCGACTTCACCGTATCTTTAGTCTTCGGGGTAGCGCTCGTACAGCCACTCGAGGGAGTTTTCTTCCAGCATCGCGTCCTCCCAGCCCTGCAGCGTGTCCTCGAGTGCCGCGAGGGAGACCACCTTGCCAATCACCACCACCGTGAGGTCGCTGACCACTTCGTCCGAGACGAGGAAATCGCCGAAGATATCCTCGTTGACGATGGCCTCGGGCTCGACCATGAGGTAGAGCTCGCCGGTGGCCTCGACCCACGAGAGTTCGTACTCGTTGTCCGACGCGTCGGTCCACTCGCTTCCAAACTCGAACTCGGCGCTTTCGCGTCGGGCCTCGTTCTGTTCATAAAAGGATTCGATGTCCATGGACCTAAGACTATTGCGCGATATGTGCGTTGTGAAGTGCGTTTTGCCGGTCACGCTGAGGGCCATGAAAAATGGAGCAATTTTGGGCGCCCTCGTAGTCGCCGCTCGCTGCGTCGCCGGACCTGTACTGGGCGCCATGACAAACCAGACCGATCTACTTGGACAACTGCGACGCGAGTGGCAGCGCGTCGGACGCACGAGCGAGGCACGCCACGCGCTTCAACGCCTGCACGATCACCACCCGGAGATCGGCGTGGGCGAACTGCGCGACCTTTGCGACGTGGTCGACGTCTTGGAGCTGCGCGGCGGACTCAGTGCTCTGCAACGTGCCGAGATTGTACGCGCGCTGCTAGAAGAAGCCGACGATCCGTTGATTCTTCGCACCCTGCTCCAAACGCTCATTCCGGGCATCGTCAGTGTCTGTCGTCAGCTACGTTTCGGCGACGGCATCATTCGCGATCCCAGCGAGACAATGGGCGTCGCCCTGGCCCTCGCCAGCGAACTCCTCGTGGACTGGGCCGGCCAGTCGCGCCAGTACTGCGCCCCGGACATTCTTTCGGCTCTGCGCGGCCGACTGCGCCGCTGGCTGCTAAAGGAGAAGGCCGCTTTACGTTCGCTCGCGCACTACGACACCGTCGACGAACCGGCGGCCACGTCGTCGCCGCTGCTGGCCCGACTCGATAGTTACCGAGGTAGCCAGTACGAGCGCATCGCGCGCATCACGTACGCCCGCGTCTTCGAAGGACGATCCCTAAGAGAACTGGCCCAGGACGATCACTCGGCCCCGAGTTCGCTGCAGGCCGAACTGCAACACTTCGCAATTAGATTTCTTATCTAATCAGTAAGTAGAGAAACCCATCAGTGAAATTCTCCTCCCCGTCAACACCGGTACCCTTTGATGACCATGGCGCACAAACTCTCTTCACTGCGAAGCGCGCACCTCGTAATGTGGTCCAGTCCCCTGCTGCTCGTCGTATTGGTTTTCACGTTGACTACCACGTCCTCGCCGCCGAATCGCCCGTCGCTCAGCCCTCATCTTTCAACGACGACATCGTCGCCGACGTCAACGACATTGGCGACGCCGACCTCGACAACGACCACGCCCGTCACGCCGCGCCATTCGAAAGTGAAACCGGTGCTCTCGACGAGCAGGACGAAATACGCCGACGTGACCGCGCCGAATGTCTCGCCCGCCGCAGCGCCGCCCAGCGAGTCCGTCTCGAGCGGCGTGCTCAGCGGTTCGCTCTCGCCGGGCTTCCAGGTCGCCGACGTGCCCGTGCAGGGACCGGGGCTCTGGACGCTCACGACGAGCACTCCGATCGACGCGCGACTTCTCTGCACCTCGCGAACCGTTTCAGTCCACCGTCGCCTGGTCATCATGACCGCGCAACCATGCCAATTGCAACTCACGTCGACGAATCCCGAGGTGTCGCCAACGTGGCAACTTACCCCCATCACGTAAAACAGTTCGCCTCGGGCCCGCTGCACGGGACGGCGCTCGCGATCTACTTCATCCTGCTGCCCTACGTCGTCATCACCAAATGGGGCCTGAGCGCTCACCAAACCAACGCCCCGCTCGTTCGCGCGTTACTCGTCGTGCTCGGTGTCTTTTGGATGACCTTCCTCTTTCAGGTCGTACGCAACATCGTTCGCCTGCGGCGCGGCACATCGCTCAGCCGTGACGGCAGCGCGTGGCTGGCCGGTCTGGTCGTGATGGTGATGCCCTTCCTCCTGCCCGCCGGTGCGGGCGCCTTGACCGGCGCGGACGTCACGCTGAGTTCCGCGTACGTGGCCGCCCACGACGCGCCATCGTGGTCACGGCCGCCTGAAGCGGCGACGAGTCGCGCAACGGCGCCGCTGGAACACTCCCCCTTGGCCCACCTGTCGCTCACGGGCGCGTTGCCGCTGGCCCTCATTGCCAAGCGGCGCAAGGACTCGATGCGCCAGCACCAATTCGCGCCGAGCGAGATCGAGATTGACGAAGCCATTGCCCTGCTGCGCGCCGACAACCCACAATTGATCGCTCAACTGCGCCACTCGATCGGCGGTCGTCTCGAGGGCGTGGTGAATATCGCGCCGCAGAACACCACGTGGACTCTGTCGGAGAATGCCGAACCGGTGGTGGTCTGCGCGCTGAGTAGCGGTGACGAAGGCGTGCTGGTCGCCTTTGCCCGCGAAGGCGGCCAGCTCCAGGTGCGAGAGAATTGGAATCGCGACGACGTCATCAACGCCGTCGTCGCGCTGGACGAAGGCGGACGGGTCGCGTTCGCCGCCAGTGAACCGGAGCTGTTGCGGGCCCTCGCGACGAGGTCCCTGCGTTCGACGCTCGTGGTGTACCTAGGCGAGCCGGACGATCTTGACCGCGAACTGCGTTCCTGCGCCATTACGATTGGTCAGTCCGATTCGCGAGCAACGGACCCGGGCGACCGCCCTTCGCTGAGTGGCACGCCACCAGCGTCCGCGCCCGCTCCTGCTGGCTTCGCACTTCGCGCCGAACTGCTGCGCAGCGAAGCGCGCATCGTGGGCCTGGTCGAACCCTTCACCGCGACGTTGCGTCGCCGCTGCGTTGAAATGGTCACCTACCTGGCCCTGCACCGTGACGAACCGGTCACCGGTGATCGCTTGCGCACCCGGGTACTCACCCACGCCGACGCCGACGCCTCTACGAGGACCCTCGCCAACACCGCCAGCGCAGTTCGTCGCAGCCTGGGCGCCGACGCGCTGGGACCGCGACTGCACGCCGTCACTTCATCGGGTCTGTACGCCACCCACGATCTCACGAGCGACGTGGAGATTTTTCACGAGTTGGTCGCCCGAGCGCGGCGGCTGTCGACCCACGACGCCGCCCCACTCGTGCGTGAAGCACTGGACCTCGTGCACGGTGAACCATTGGCCACTGCGTTGCGCGGTTTTGAGTGGTTCCTGGCCGAGGGCCACGCCGCGCGACTGGCTCGCGACGGCGAGTGGGCCGCGCTGGCGCTACATCACGACTCGATCGAACAGGGCGACTACGAATTGGCTTTTTGGGCGCTGCAGCAGGGACGGTTGATGGATCCCTTCAGTGACGTACTGGTGGAGGCTCTGGCTCACGTGCCGCGACTACGCGAGTTTGGAGGCGATGGAACCGGCCGAACGCAGCACGAGTCCGTCGGCACCCGCGGCACTGAAAAGGTGAGCTGGTCGTTCGATCGCCTCAGCGATCAGATCGCTTAGCAGTTCCGCGAAACTGAGCGGCGGCGAAATGAAGAGGTACTTGGCCAACGAGCCGGGAATCGTGTTGATCTCGTTGACAAAGAGTTCCTGATCGTTGGCCAGGAAATCCACCCGCGCGACGCCGCGCACCGACGCCACGCGCGCGATAGTGCGGGTGTAGTCGCCAATGAGATCTGCGTGACCGGGCGCCAAGTGCGCGGGCAATTCGCGCGGTGCTGATACCATGCCTTCACCGCCCACGTACTTGTCGCGGTAGTCGAGGATCTCCGCGGCGCTCGAACGTCGAAGCGGCTTTTCAATCGCCGACAGCGACAATGAGGGAAAGGTGCGTAGCGCGATCTGCACGTCGAAGAGGTCGTCGCGGAAGGGCTCGACCACGCAGCCCAAGCCAAAATGGCTGTTCGCGTCGAGCCGCGCGCGCGCCGTGGTCAAGTCGGCGACCACGTCGATACCGATCGACGATCCACCGAAACGTGGCTTCAAGATGTAGGGACCAGCGAACGCGAGCTCCGTGGTCTCGTGGCTAAGCAGCGCCCTCGGCAGCGTCGCCAGTCCCGCCGCCGCCATCGCCGCGCCGAAGGCCCACTTGTCCATACCGAGCGCCGCGCCGGCCGCAGTGGGACCGCTGTAGGGCACGCCGGCCAGGTCAAGGGTGCCCTGCAACGAACCGTCTTCGCCGGGCCCGCCGTGCGTGGCCAGCAGTACCGCGTCGAGTTCCAATCGACGCTCCCTGCGACCCGTGAGGTAAAAGCCCCCCTGGTCGCGCACCCGCAGGTCCAGCGCGCTCGAACCCTTGGGCAGACCGCCGAGGAAGGACTCCGCCTCGACGTCGCCGGGCACCGAATAGAAGAGATTCGTCTTGGTCCAGTAGATGCCCACCGCGTCGCTATGGCCCTGCAGTTCGCGCAGCGCCTGCAGGCCGGTGAGGATCGACACGTCGTGTTCGGGCGTCGGTCCGCCGAACAACACGCCAACAGTCATTAGATCGCCTTGAACTCTCGCATCAAGAAATCAAGGGTAGTGGTCGGGCAGGTCATTGAGGTACAACACGCCGTCGCCCGCCACCAGCGTCGAGCGAACCCACGACACGGCTTCGTCGCGGGTATCGAATCGTTGGAGGGTTCCGAAGTAGCCCACCTGGAGAGGTTTCACGTTGGTGCGCCCGACGGCGACCAGTGTGACGCCCATGGCGGCCGCGCGGCGGCCCAGTTCCATATTCGCGCCGTACTGCTCATCGCCGAGCTCGATCAAGCCGGGCGTCACAATCACGCGCCGCCCGCTCAGGGGCAGTGACCCGAGCAAGGTGAGGGCCGACAACGCGCTGGCCGGATTGGCGTTATAGGTGTCGTCAATCACCACCACTCCCGACGCCGCGCTCGCCACGTTGGACCGGTTGGCGACCGCCGTGACTTTCGACACGCGCGCCGCCACCTGTTCGTTCGTCAGCCCCAACTCGAGCGCGCCCGCCACCGCGCACGCCAGGTTGGTGGGCTGGACGCCGTGCACTTGATCCAGCGTGGCGACGGTGACGCCGTCAACCATCAGCGACCACGTCGCCAAATCCGACGTCACGCGAACCGACGCGGCCGCGTTGACCGATCCCGCGGTGCGAACCCGTTTGCCGCTCGCCGCCAGACGCGCGACCCATCGGCCCAAGCGATCGTCGTCGATATTGACCACCACGGTGTGAGCGTGTTCGGTGATCTCGAACTTGGACTGATCTATCACTTCCATGGTCTTCATGCGCTCGAGGTGCACCGGTCCCAGGGCCGTGACGATGGCCAACTCCGGCGGGCACCACGAGCAGAGCTCGCGGATCTCACCCGGTCCGTAGGTGCCCATCTCGGCGATGAAGATCCGGGTCCCGTCGGCGAGGTTCTCATTGATTGCTCGCGCCAGACCGGAGCGATTGTTGAAACTCCTGGGCGAAGCCACCACGCCCGCATCGCCTCCCAGGAGGTCGCCCAAATGATTCTTGGTCGACGTCTTACCGTACGAACCGGTGATCGCCACAATTCTCGGCTGTACGCGGGCCAGGCGCGCCACGGCCTGGTCGACGAACTTTTGGGAGTGTCGTCGTTCGTAGGGCGCGAGCAGCCGGGCGCTGACGTCAAGTGTGACCGGCACTGCCCACACCATGGCGACGAAGGCCAGCCACGGTCGAACGCTGAACAGGCCGGCGACGCCCACCGCGACGGAGAGCAGTGTCACCACGATCGCCGCCACCGTGAGACGCCGCGTCCAGTGCAGCGCGCTGGTACGGCCCTTCATCGAGAGACCCTGGGGGCAAAAGAAGCCGTAGAGGACTGTCACCAAGACAATGAGGGCGTCCACGCGTAGCACGGTGGCGGCGACCAACGCGATAATGAGCACGTGGCTGAGCGTCACTGGCCGCTTCTCCTTTAGCCGCTCGACGGACTTGGCCGACGCCACCTGCGGGGTGGACCAACGGCCCAGGAAACGACGCATGGAAGTAGGTTCGTAGTGCTCGCGCTGGAGCACCCGCAACCAGCGCACCATCTGCGCCGCGTAGGCGCCAGCCAGGGCCACCGCCATCACACTGTCGAACGCCCACTGTCGAGCACTCACGATAGGACCTCGATGACCGCGGTCACGAGTTCGCCCGGCGCCTCGGTCGGTAAGAGGTGTCCCACGCCGGGCACCGATCGAAAACTGTGCGCAACGTGAAGGAGCGCACCGGCCCGTGCCGCGATCGACGCGGGCACGTCACGGTCGAGTTCACCCCAGAGCATCGCCACTGGCGCTTGAACAAGCGCCAGTTCGGCTTCGTAGCTTTCGTTGACCGAAGCGACCAATATTTCGCGCAACGGGCCGCTCGCCGCGCGATAGTCGACCGATCCATACCGCTGTCGAGCCGCTTCCATCTTCTGATCGCTCACTACCCCTCGCGCGTGCAGGTATCGGGTCATTCGATAGCGCAGGGGTGGCGTTCGAGTCGGCGAGCTGCGCAGCAACGGCGCGCCCGTCAAGACCAGGGCCCGCACCAACTCCGGGTCGTTGGCCGCAATCACTGTGGCAATCGTGCCGCCAAACGAGTGGCCCACCAGCACGAACGGGGCCGAGCCCATCGCACGCAGCGCCGGCGCTAACTGCTGGGCGTACGAGCGAGCGCCGCCCGCGACCGTTGGAAGGGGTGACGATCCAAAACCCGGCAGATCCAGCGCCACACTGGCTATTCCCCGGTCGGCCAGTTCGCGCGCGCAGGCCGCAAAGTCCTGGCCGCGACGGGCCCAGCCGTGAAGAAAGATCACTCGCACTGGTCCCTCGCCGCAGGGCTCGCCAAAGAGATTCCCGTCGCCGTAGGCACGTAGCACGTTATTCAGGCTAGTGAGGTGCGTGGCCCAACCAAGACCACGTCACGCCCTGCCGGTAGCGTCAAGGTGACTATGAGTGACGAGACGACCTTCACCGACGAACTGCTCGTGGGACTGACGCCCGAGCAGCGTGAAGCCGTGATGTCGCCCGCGCGGCGACTGCTCATTCGTGCCACCGCCGGTTCGGGCAAGACCCACGTGCTGACGCTGCGAATACAGCGACGCATCACCGAAGAGGAGATCGCGCCGGATCAAGTCCTCGCCATGACCTTTACGCGCAAGGCCGGCGACGAGCTGCGTCGGCGCCTGTCTAAGGCGGGCATTCGCGACATTCGCGCCGGCACGTTTCACCGCGCCGCGCTCACGTTGGTCAATCAGTACCGCGACGACAACCATCTAAAGCCCCTCGTGCTCGAAGCAAATCGACGGCGGCTGGTCATCGCCCTGGCCGCGCAACTGCGCGAGAGTGGCGACTTAAAACTCGAGGACTGGCAACTGCCCCGCCTCGAACAGGAGATCAGCTGGGCCCTGAGCCAAGGCCTCACCGGCGCGCTGTACGCCAAGAACGCACGCAAGCTGCGTCGCGACGCCCCACTGCCGCCGTCGCAGTTCGCCGACGTGCTCGACCGTTACGTCGGACTTTGCCATAGCCGCGGGGTGCTCGACTTCGACCTGCTGCTGAGCGAGGCAATTGCCCTGCTGCGCAACGAGCCCAACGTGCTGGCCTCGTTTCGCCACCGAAACCGTTCGCTCTACGTGGACGAGGCCCAGGACATGAATCCCTTGCAATTCATGATGCTGCGCCAGATGGCCGGTGACGACCCTGACCTATTTTGCGTGGGCGACCCCAACCAATCGATCTACGGATTTAATGGCGCGAATCCGAAATTCCTCAGCGACATCGTGCGCACGTGGCCCGACACCCTGGTGCTCGACCTCACGCGCAACCACCGCTCGACCGCCAACATCATTGCCGTGGCCAATACCCTGCTCGAAGCCGGGGCGGCGGGAATAACGCCCGCCAAGGATGACGGTGAGGTGCCCCTGGTACGCAGTTACAACAGCGACGACGAAGAGGCCGCCCGCGTCGCCACCTGGTTGGGTGTCAAGCACCAGCCCGGCAGTCCCTGGCGCTCCATGGCCGTCCTGGCGCGCACCAACGCGCAGTTAGAACTGGTGGCCGGCTACCTCGAGGCCGCGGACATTCCCTACGAGCGTCGCGGTCCCGAGCACTCGCCCGCCTCGGACCTACTCATGACGCCCGACGCCTGGTCGCGGCGCATCGACGAGGAGCAAATCGATGCGGTCGCCCTATCGACCATCCATCGCGCGAAGGGCCTCGAGTTTAAACACGTCGCCGCCATTGGCTGGGCCGAAGGACAACTGCCCAACTACAACGCCACGTCACCGAGCGAGCTGGCCGAAGAGCAACGACTGGCCTACGTTGCCTTGAGCCGCGCCGAGGACTCGCTGCTCATCACCTGGAGCCGGGGCCGCAACGACACTCGCTTCCCCGACCGATCGCCGTCGCGGTTTCTTGCGCCGATCGAAAAGGTGGTCGCCGGAATTGAACAACGAAACGCACCGCTCACCGGCGAGGCCCGTAAGGCCCGTCTCGCGGCGATCCGCCGCGAACTCGAAGAGGCGCCATCGACGATAACGTTGCCCACTAGTGGAAACTCGGGACCTGCGTAACGAACTCATTGCCATCGTCGGCGCTGACGCGGCGACGTTTTCACCCCATCACGACGACGACGACCTTCACGACGAGTCGCTGCACCGCGAGCGAGTGGAGCCCTTCGCCGTCGTGCGCCCGGCCAACACCCAACACGTCGCGGCGATCGCGAAACTCGCGAGTGAAGCCATGGTGCCTCTGACGCCGAGGGGATCGGGCACCGGTCTCTCGGGCGGCGCCACGCCGGTACCGGGTGGCATCGTGGTGAGCTTCTCACGCATGAACGAGCTGCTCCGTCTCGACGTCGACGATCACGTCGCCGTCGTGCAGCCGGGCATCACCCTGAACGAGTTGGCGGAGCGACTGGCGCCCAGCGGACTGCGCTACCCGGTCTTTCCCGGCGAACTCTCCGGATCGATCGGTGGCAACGTCAACACCAACGCGGGCGGCATGCGCGCGGTGCGCCACGGGGTGACGCGCCAGCACGTGCTCGGCCTGGAACTCGTTCTCATTGACGGCACCGTAGTGCGCACTGGTGGCCCGGTGGTCAAGTCATCGTCGGGCTACGACCTGACACAACTGGTGGTCGGTAGCGAGGGGACCCTGGCCTTGGTGACCGAGGTCACGCTCAAACTCTCGCCGACCTTCTTGTACACCACCACCGTCCTGGTGCCCTTCGCTTCGATCAACGCGGTGACCAAAATCGTGCCAACAATCGTGGCGTCCGGTCTCGAGCCGTCGATCCTCGAGTACGCCGACGCCCCCACCATGATCGGCATGACCCAGGCCGCTTCGTTTGAATTGGGCATCGCTGAGGCCGTGGCCTCGCAGACCACCGCGTATTTGCTGATCGTCCTCGAGACGCGCACGGCCGCGCAGCTCGAAGGCGACCTCGCCGATCTGGCCGCGTTGGTCGAATCCGGCGGCGCGCTGGATGTCTTTGTCCTGCCCGACAACACCGCCGCGCGGCTCATCAAGGCGCGCGAGAACCTCTTTTGGGTGAGCAAGGCCGCGGGGTCGAACGACATCATCGACGTGGTGGTGCCGCGCTCGACGGTGCCGGTCTTTCTCGAAGAGGCCATGCGTGTGGCCGAGCGACACGAATCATTGATCTTCGGCTGCGGCCACGTGGGCGACGGCAACGTGCACCTCTCGGTCTTCCAAGCCGACGATCAACGTCGCGCCGCATTGGTGCACGAACTATTCGCCTTTGGCCTCGGTCTCGGCGGCCAAATATCCGGCGAACACGGCATCGGTCGCGACAAGCAGGCACCCTACCTAGCCCTCACCGATCCCGCCCTGCTCGAACTCCAGCGCCGCATCAAGATGAGCTTTGATCCCCACCAGTTACTCAATCCTTACCGCCACCTCGACGAAAGGCCGATGCCATTAACGGCGCCCACTCACTCTTGAGGACGTTGACGTCCAATAACGTGACCACCTGCTTCGCCAACCCGGGCACCTCCGAGATGCACTTCGTCGCCGGTCTCGACGACGTGCCCGACATGCGTGGCATACTCTGCCTCTTCGAAGGCGTCGCCACGGGCGCCGCCGACGGCTACGCCCGCGTCAGCGGGCAGCCGGCGGCCACTTTGTTGCACTTGGGACCGGGACTCGCCAACGGCTGGGCCAATCTGCACAACGCGCGGCGCGCCCGAGTGCCCCTAGTAAACATCGTGGGCGACCACGCGACGTATCACGCCCAGTTCAACGCTCCCCTGCAAAGTGACATCGCCCCCCTCGCCGACGCGCTCAAGGGCTGGCGGCGCAGCTCGCAGCACCCCGACGAAGTGGCCCGCGACGCCGCCGACGCCATTAGCGCGGCCTACGGTCCGCCCGGACAAATCGCGACGCTGATCGTGCCGGCCGACGTCTCGTGGGGCGAGGTCACCTCCGCTCCCGAAAAATGGCCCACGGTGGTACGCACCGCCCTCGCGTCGCCCGACGACCAACTCGTGGTCCAGAGCCTCAACCTTCTTCGCACCGCGCGCAGCGCCCTCTTCGTCGGTGGCTCGGCGCTCAGTCGAGAGCAATTGGCGTTGGCCCACCGCGTCGCCCAGTCCAGCGGGGCCCGGCTCATCATGGAGACCTTCCCCGCCATCATGGACCGCGGCGCCGGCGTGGTGAGTCCCGAACGGCTGATGTACCTGAGCGAGTTCGCGATCGCGCAGCTCCAGGACATCGACGCGCTCATCCTCATCGGCGCGAACGAACCAGTGGGGTTCTTTGCCTACCCCGACGTACAGAGTCGCCTGGTGGCCAACGGGTGCAACATGGTTCACTTGGCGCCCCCGGGCTACGACACCGAAGCCGCCTTGCACGCATTGGTTGACGCCCTGGCGGCGCCGGTCGCGACCGTCGCCGACGGTGAGCGCGTAAGCGCCCCGCACGGCGAACTGACCACCCAGAGCCTCGCCGCGGCGCTCGCGGCGACCATGCCCGAGGATCTCATCGTGGCCGACGAATCCAACACCGGCGGCGTGCATCTCTACGGCCTCTCGCAATTTTCAACGCCCCACCGTTTGATGACCCTCACCGGTGGGTCCATTGGCTTCGGCCTGCCGACGGCCCTGGGCGCCGCCGTGGCCAGTGACCAGCGCGTGCTGGCGATCGAGGCCGACGGGTCGATGATGTACACCCTCCAAGCGCTATGGACTATGGCGCGCGAGAGCCTCGACGTAACGGTGGTGGGACTATC
Source organism: Acidimicrobiaceae bacterium (assembly GCA_003151555.1). GTDB lineage: Bacteria > Actinomycetota > Acidimicrobiia > Acidimicrobiales > RAAP-2 > RAAP-2. The sequence goes on from PLXU01000114.1 coordinate 34,242, forward strand.
GAATCGCAGTTACGCCATCCTCAATCTCGAGCGCCAGCGCGTGGGCGCGGTGAGCGAGGGCGACACCAGCCAGCGCATGCTCGAACTCGATAACCCGACCATCGATCTCTGCGCGCTCGCGAGCGCCCAGGGGGTGCCCAGCACGCGAGCAACCAGCGCCGATCAACTGGTGACTGCCCTGGAGCGTTCCTACGCCACGCCCGGTCCAATGTTCATCGAGGCCGTGCTACCCAAGGGACTGAGCTAGAGCGCGAAGTCGGCGACCACCGGCACGTGGTCCGAGGGCTTCTCGCCCTTACGGGCCTCGCGGTCGACGTACGACGAGGTTGCTTTGGCGCGCAGTGCGGGGTCCACCAACAGCAGATCGATACGCAGTCCCCAGCCTCGATGGAACGACCCGTTGCGATAGTCCCACCAGGTGAAGTTCGCCTCGTCGGGATGCATTGACCGAGTGAGGTCGACCAGCCCGGTCGCCTCAATCGCGCGTATCGCCTCGCGTTCGGGTTCACTGACGTGGGTGCCTCCTTCGAAGACGCTGGGGTCGTAGCAGTCGAGGTCACTCGGGGCCACGTTGAAGTCGCCGCCCACCACCACGTGCTGGTCACGGTCTCGTGCGGCGAGCAGGTCGCGCAACTTGGCGAGCCACGCGAGCTTGTACGCGTAGTGAGGATCGTCCAGGGCCCGCCCGTTGGGTACGTAACAGGAGTAGACGCGAACGTCAGCGCAGGTCGCGCCGATGAAGCGCGCTTCGGCGTCATCGTCACCAAAACCGCGCACCACGTCACTGAGACCGACCTTGGAAAGTATCGCCACGCCATTCCATTGGCCCTGGCCGTAGTGGGCCGACTCATAACCGAGCGCGCGTAACGCCGCGAACGGATATTTTTCGTCGTTCTGTTTCGTCTCTTGGATGAGCAGGACGTCGGGACTCTTCGCCCTCAGCCACTCTTCGACCCTCGACCAACGCGCCGTCAACGAATTGACGTTCCAGGTCGCAACGATCACGTCTCGTCAGCCAGGATGAAGAGGAGGTCGCTCTCGACGGCGAGCTGCCCGTCCACGCTGGCGCGACCGTGGCCCCGGCCCCCGCGCGCCGACAGCCGAGTTATCTCGCACTCGAGACTGACCGTGTCGCCGGGCAATACCTGGCGGCGGAAACGGGCGTGCTCCACTCCGCCAAAGAGCGGCAGTCGTCCGACGTACTTGGGATCGCTCAGAATCACGACGGCCCCGCACTGGGCGATCGACTCCAACAGCAACACGCCCGGCGCAGTGGGCCGACCGGGAAAATGTCCCGGGAAGAACCACTCGTCACCGTGCAGCGTCCACAGTGCGCTCGCGCGCACACCCGGCTCGACGCTCACCAAGCGGTCGAGAAAAAGGAACGGCGGACGATGGGGTAGCCAGTGCGTCGGATCCATCGAGAGTTCGCTCAAGGCAGGGCTAACTCGGCAATTCGTCGCTCACCGTCCACGGTCACGAGGCGAAAAGTCTTGCGGTCGCCGCGCTTTAGGACGTCACGGGCCCGCGCGGGCGGCGGCGTGCCGAGCAGTGTCGTGGGGGCATAGCACTCGACGTGCTGACCATTCTTGAGCATGACCTTGATCACCGCGCCGTGCGAAGTGAACGTGGTCACCTCGCCCTCGACCCGCGAACCCATTCGGTGCTCGGCGCGAAAGAGCGCGAACTCCTTTTCGGGATTGACGGGTTGACGCCCGCGGCGCAGGGCCACCGCGGGTGCGGCGGTGGTGGGTACAGCGTGCATCGCGGGCGCATCGACGTGAGCAGTGGGCTTGGTGAGTGATTTGGCGGCTTTTTTGGCCGCCTTCTTCACAGCCTTCTTAGCCGCCTTCTTCACTGGTGTGGCCTGCTTGGTCGACACTTTCTTAACCGGTGTTTCAGCCGCAACCTTGACGATCTTCTTGGTTGCCTTGACCGCAGGCTTCGCGATCTTGGCCGGCACCTTTTTCGAGGGCGCCTTCACGGCCTTGACCGGCGTCAACGTGGTGCCGATGGTCGGTCGCACGCCGTTGGGCAGAGCGACGGACAGCTTCTTCGCCGGGCGACCACTCTTGGTGCCGCGTACCGGCTGGCGCGGCGTGAAGATCCAGCCAACGCCCGCCACCGGCTTGCCGCCAATGAGTCGGCCGATATCAAAGAGCCACGGGTACTCGTCATGGAACTCCTGGAACGAGTCGTTGCTGAGCACCACCCCACTGATCCGGTCGGCGATCTTGAGGATGAAGGCGTCGCCACGTCCCACGGCGCCCGCCGGCGGCGTCACGATCTCGCCGGCCAATTCGGCCTCCTTGAAGCGGTCCCGCTCGCTCGGCGCGACCCGGTGCTCGAAGCTCGCGTCGGCGACCACGATCACTTCGGCCGTGGGGTTCTCTTCCAGGAAGGAACGCACGGCCTCGTCGAGTTGAACCAGGCTCGGTATGGTGCGACCCTCGGTCGCGAAGTTTGAACCGTCAACGACGACACGTAGTCGCGGTGGTCGCGTGGGACTCATCCGACCGCCCGGGCCAAGAGGTCTGCCTGTTCCGCGCTGTGCACCAACGAACTACCCGTGGCCGGGCTCGCCGATTCGGCGCGCGCGACGTGACGGATCTTCATGTCGCGCAGATGACGGTGCAGTTCGTGATGGACGAAGGGCCACGCTCCCATGTTCTTGGGCTCTTCTTGCAGCCAGACCAGTTCGTCCAGGTTCTTGTAGCGCGCGAGTACGCTCGCCAGCACTTCGTGCGGCCACGGGTAAATCTGTTCGGCGCGAACGACGGCTACCTGACTGGCCTGGATCTCGTCGCGACGTGCGATCGCCTCGTGGGCCACTTTGCCCGTCGCCAAGACCACCGTGGTCACGACCGACGGGTCCTTCACCTCGTCGTCGAGGACCGTCTGAAAGGAGCCCTTCTCTAATTGCGCCAACGCCGAACGGGTCTGGGTGGCGCGCAGCAGTGACTTGGGCGTGAAGATAATGAGTGGTGTGATGTGCTCGCGAAGCACCTGGCTGCGCAGCAAGTGGAAGTACTGCGCGGCGGTGGTGGGCTGGGCCACGCGCAGATTGTTCCTCGCGCAAAGCGACAGGAATCGCTCGATGCGTCCGCTGGAGTGTTCGGGACCCTGACCCTCGTAGCCGTGGGGTAGCAACAACACCAGGCTGGAAACCTGGCCCCACTTGTCCTCGGCGGCC
>PLXU01000086.1 GCA_003151555.1 Acidimicrobiaceae bacterium
CGGCGATCAACCCCGGCAACTCCGGAGGTCCGCTGCTCGACTCCGACGGCGACGTCATTGGCATGAACACCGCGGTCGCCGGGACGCTCAATGATGGTACGAGCGCGCAGAACATCGGCTTCGCCATTCCCGCGGCAACCATTGAGTCGCTGCTCAAGTCCCTCAAGGCCGGCGAAAGCGTTGTTAATCACGGAGCGTTCCTTGGGGTGGAGATCACGTCGATGACGCCTTCTTTGCAGCAGCAGTACGGCTTCAAGATCTCTTCGGGAGCGGTCGTGATGAGTGTCATTGCTGGCACCGGCGCCGCGAACGCCGGGCTCAAGCAGGGCGACGTCATCGTGGGCCTGAACGGCACGACCATTACGAGTGCCCAAGACATCACGGGCGTACTCTCCGGTCTGCATCCGGGCGACACGATCACCCTCAAGATTGTGCGCGGCACGAAGGACCTCACCGTGCGCGTCACCCTCGGCACCACGCCCAAGGGTTAGGCCAGAGTCGCAATACCTCCGTCAACGGGCAGAATGACGCCCGTGATGTAACTGGCCGCCGGTGACGCGAGGAAGATCGCCGCGCCGGCCATGTCGTTGGGACGGCCGATCCGTTTCATCGGCGCGGCGGCAGCTATCTCGTCACCGAACGCTTCGAGCGTCGCGTGCATCATCTTTGACTCGAAGGGACCAGGGGCAATCGCGTTGACGGTGACGTTGGGCGCCAGGGCCTTGGCCAGGTGGCGCGTCAACTGGTGCACCGCGGCCTTGGACGCCGAGTAGGCGTAGGTCTCCATCGTCGGAACGTGGATGCCGTCAATGGAACCAATGTTGATGACTCGCGACGGGTTCTCGGCGGTGCCCTCGGCCTCGAGCAGGGGGCGCAAGAACTTGGTCATATGAAAGATCGCCTTGACGTTCAAAGCGAGCACGCGCTCGAATGCCGTGTCGTCGTAGTCGGCCATGGGTGCGCCCCAGGTGGCGCCGGCATTGTTGACCAGCACGTCCAAGCGATGTTCACGCTGGGTGATCTCGCCCGCGAGGCGCCGACACTCCGCTTCGCTCGAGAGATCGGCCGGTAGGGAAGTACACGACCCGGTTTTTGACAGCTCCGCGGCCAACGCGTCGCACACGTCGGCCTTGCGCGACGAAATGTAGACCTTCGCGCCCGCTTCGACGAAACCGCGAGTAATCATTTCGCCGATGCCTCGACTACCACCGGTAACCAGCACGACTTTGCCCGACACGTCAAAGAGAGAGTTCACGGCACAGATTGTAGGACCGCGCCTACGTCAGGAGCGTATTAACTAGATAGGCCGTTCGGGGCCGAACCAGTTCCGGGCGCCGTTCGTGGGCGAGTACCAGTGCCTCGTTGACGTCGTGCGCTTCGACAATTTCCTGCGTGAGGCCCCGGAAGGGATCACCCCAAAGCACACGAAAAAAAACTGGCCCGGAGGGGCTCAACCTAGCTGCCAACCCGCAGAACGGTCACGCCGTAAACCTCAACCGGTGATTTGGCGTCCGGGGCGAAGTCCGCGCGGATCGACCACAGTCCATTCGTGGTGAAATTGAAGGAACAAGTGACCCGACTCTGCTGAACTGTCTGGTTGGAGCACACCAGCGGCACACTGCCGGAGCCATCAGGGGCAACGGCCGTCACCTTGATGACGCCCTGGGTATGCTCGGGAAGGACGTCCACAATGACGCTAAACGGACCATTGCTCACCGCGGGGGTTTTATTATTACTGCTGTAATCGTAAGAAAGGACTATCGGATTGAGGTTGTTGGGCGTAACGATGTCCGCCCCAGCAGGAACCGCAAGGATCCCGATGCTGGCGGCGGAAAATAGAACAGCCCAAAGCAACCGACGCATGCCGAGATGTTATCACCCGTTTTGAAGAATAACGCCGATAATGTTCGTTATGTAAAGTTGCGGACAAAATAAGAGAGATTCACGAACTTGAGCCTTCCCCCAGTGTTCAAAGGCTCGTTCACGCTCAACTAGTTTCGTTGCCGTAATGCGTTCCCACCCCCACGTAACTCTGAGTCACAAAAAGTTGGCCGTCGCGGTACTTTTCGTGGCGGGCGGCGGTGCAGTGGGAACAGTGTGTCGGGACCTACTTCTCAAGTGGCAACCGGACCCTAGCGGAAGTGATTGGACTTCGAGGATCCCCTGGATCCTGCTCGGCATCAACCTTGTGGGGGTGTTCATCGCCACCCGGCTGCTTCGGGGTCCGCTACGACACCGTGACCCCAACAATTTGGCGCGACTTTTGCTTATTACAGGGCTTTTTGGTGGTTTCACGTCCTATTCGAGCCTTTTCGTCGATTTGGCCACGATCTGGCACCTCTCTATTGCCGGGAGCCTTCTAGTGGCCGTATCGGCCCTTCTGAGCGGAGTATTTGCGGCGTGGCTTGGTCTAGGTCGTAGGCACGCTCGATGACCCTCGTTTTGGTGGCTCTGGCGGGAGGGGCTGGTTGTGTCGTGCGATTCCTCGCCGAATACCTCGTACGGAGCCACAATCCGACCTTGAGGCCGTGGGCAACGGTCGCCGCCAACGCCGTTGGCTGTGGCATCGCCGGTTGGGTCGCCTACCGACTTATTGGCACCGCCGACGCCCATCTGAGATCGGTCATTGTTACCGGATTTTGTGGGGGATTGACGACCTTCTCGTCCGCGCTGGCCATCCCGGCCCTCCTGCAACGTCAGCACCATTGGGGTTTCTCGCTGAGCCTCGTACTCACTACCCCACTACTTTGTGGTGCGTTGTTCGTGCTGGGAATGTCACTCGCCCACTAATTAAATTTTTACAATCTCGTGAATATTCCAGCAACCCGTGTCATCTTCGATCAGGTTGCCTCGTGATTTGAGCTCTTCCACTGAGGCGATCGTTTCTCGAGGAAGGCCGCGAACCCCTCCTGGGCATCGGGAATCTGACTCGCCTTCGACATCACTTCAATGGCGTAGTCGTAGGCCTCATCCTGGCCGAGGTCGATCTGCTGGTAAAAGGCCCGCTTGCCAATGCCCTTGGATGCGGCACTCCCCCGCGTCACTCGCTGTAACAACATTTGCGTGGCTGATTCGAGCTCGTCGTCGGGGACCACGTAATTGATGAGCCCCCACGATTCGGCCGTTCGAGCGTCAATAGGATCGCCACTCAAGGCCATCTCGAGTGCTCGCTTGCGCCCGATGGCTCGGCCAACGGCCACCATTGGCGTGGTGCAGAACAGTCCCCCGCCGCCGCCCGGCGTGCAAAAAAATGCGGCCTCGGAAGCCACCGCCAGATCAGCGGTGGCCACCAGCTGGCAGCCCGCGCCGGTAGCGAGCGCGTGAACCCGAGCAACGACCGGCTGGGGAATGGACTGCATGGTGTCCATCATCCGCGTGCACAGTTCGAAGAGACGTCGCGCGCTCGCGAGGTCTTGACCAGCCAGGTCGGCGAAGTCGTGACCGGCACAGAAAGTTGGTCCCTTGGCCGCCAGGATGACGCCAGTAGCGTCACTGTCGCCGGCCTCAGCGAAGGCCCGTAATAGTTCACCCAAATGCCCAAGAGTCAGAACGTTACGACGTTCGGGTTTGTTCATCCAAATGGTGAGCGTGTCGCCTTCGCGTTCAATCAGGAGGTCGCTATACGGTTCCATGGTCGTGCTAAGCCCCTTCGGACGTCTGTGGCTGAGTGTAATTCCCCGTCCGATAGCTCGACGCTGAGGGTGCGATTGACTTAGCCGGAGTGCATGAACGGCCGTCCACGTCCCGCAATCATTGCTCCTTCGATGCGTCCGCGGCGTGACCGCGACGGCGGCGCAGTGAGATGTCCTCTTCACCCAGGGCCTCGCGGTCGTCGGGCGCTATATCGACAACCGGGCGAAAGAACTGCTGGGCAATGAGAGTTGGAATGAGGGCGGAAAGGATAACCACGGTCACCAGTTCGGTGTACTGAGTCTCATTGATGAGGTTGTTCGTCAGGCCGTAGAGGGCCGCGATTGAGCCGAAGGTGAGTCCGGTGGCCATGAGCAAAGTGGTGTACGTCCGCTCGCGCTTGGGCAGGTGGAACGCGGTCGACATCGGCCACACGCCGAGGAACTTGGTAACCATCTTCACGCAGAACAACGTCGCGATGACGCCCGCGCCGGTGAACAAGACCGAGCCGGAGATGAGCGTGCCGGCGCGCAGGAAGAAGAACGGGGTGAGCAGCGCGAACGCAATGGTGCGTATTCGGTCGAGTACCACGCGGTCGTGCATAAAGACTCCGGCCACCACCAGCCCTGCGACGTAGGCCGGCAATACCGCTTCGCTGCCCGCGGCGGTGGCTAGCCCACCGAGTGCCAAGAGCACCACGAGAATGACCTTGACCTCCGGTTCGCTGACTCTATGACCAACGTTCGCGATTGTCCAGCGCAAGATTCGCGGCAGTAGAAAGAGGACCACCACGGTGACCACAATAAACACCAGCAACAGCCACCCGTAACTCGCAAAGAGACCTCCAAGCGCGAGCACCGTTCCCAAGTCCGTGACGAAACAGGCCGCCAGAATGAGTTTGCCGATGTCCTGACGATTGAGTCCGGTTTCCACCATGACCGCGTAGACCACCGCCACCGACGTGGTGCTCAGGGCAATGCCCGCGATCTCCGACGCGTGAAGGTTCCAGTGAAATCCGTATCGGGCGAAGCAGAACGCACCGATGAGGGGCAGTGCGAAGGAGACCAGTCCAATGGACAGGCTCGCCTTCCAGTGTCGGCGCAGCGAGACCGGATCAATCTCGGCCCCGGCCAGGAACGTCAGTAGGATCGAGCCAACGCCCGCGAGCAGCGTCGTGTAGTCGGTCTGTTGGACGTGTTCTTGAATCCCTGGAATATTGCCAAAGATCGCGCCCA
>PLXU01000108.1 GCA_003151555.1 Acidimicrobiaceae bacterium
GAAGCGTCTAAGCCCAACCGTCGGAAGCTCCAGATCACGGCCCAACAGGTGCTGGCCCAGATCCTCACTCTCCAACCACCAGATCCTGCGGCAGTGCTGCTGGGCGCCCTCGGCGTGAACACGTCGGAGGTTCAGCGCCAATTGGATGCGGTCACGCCCGACAGCTGAGTCCCCAGCGACATTCACGACTTCGAGCGAAGGTGTCCGGATCGGGCCGTTCACCGCGGGCAACAGTCGCGAGCACTTGGTCCAATGGGGCGTCTCTCGGAAGCACTGACGCCTCCAACCTGGACTGCCACGTCGAAGTTCACGGCAGTCGCGAAGGGTCAGTTCCGTACTCCGCTGGGTAGCCCGTAATGCGCGCCTGACGACGTGCCGTCGGGTAGCTCCGATGTGCCGGTCTGGGATGCACCGGATGCTGCGGGTGCGACCTCTGTCTCACAGCACCCGCAAACCGCGTAAAGAATCGGAACCCTCAATTTACGTAGCGGTAAGCAGGCCGAAGATTGTTGGTGTCGAAGGCCCGACGCAAACCCGCACGCCAATCTAAGCGATCCGATCATGAAACTCACAGAGAACAGTGCGAACTGATGGGTCCGGATAAGCCTCATTTTAGGCCTCATATTTCCGCAACACCACGAGACCAGACCGACTCAAAACAACGCGATTCCTTGAAAAGAATGGACATGCGCAACGAAACCGACACACAACAACAGTTCGCAAGCTCCTTTTAATCCCAAGGTGCCGGGATCGAGACCCGGGCGGCCCACCAGGTGGTGTATTGATTCGAAAGATACCCGACAAATGAGGTTCGGGTGATTCTTGACACATTGGCCTGCGTCGGTCTCAACTTCAAGTTGAGGAGGTGGCCCAGTGTTAATGGATCTCAGCAAGATGGAACAGCGTTATGACGCCGTGCTCGGCGTTATCAGGGATGGATTCACCGTCACCGAGGTCGCGAGGAAGTTCGGGGTAAGTCGCCAGTCGGTCCACGTGTGGCTCGCCCGTTATGAAGAGGGCGGGCTGGAGGCCCTGTTCGATCGCTCGCATCGACCCGTCAGTTCACCGGCACAAATCGATCCTCGCGTCGAGTCACGCGTGCTCGAACTGCGTCGCCACCATCCCAGTTGCTGACAATCCACTTTCGAGCAACGATGCTCCTTACTGCCGCGGGCTACTGCTTCGACTTGGGAAGCTGAAACAGTTCAATCGTGATTCCGTCAGGATCTTTTGCGTAGAGTCCGTACCCACCCTTGTTGACGCCCGTGTCGATCTCAATCGGTTCGCTGAAGGTGGTGACGTTGTGCTCCAGCAGCCGTTCGTACATCTTGGGAAGGTCATCGACGACAAAGCACACGTGCGCATTGCCGACATTGCGAGGTTCGAGATCTTTCGGGGCAGACCTCGGAACGCGGTACTCAAACAGTTCAATTCGAGGGGTGTTACCCGGAGGTTGAACTTGGGCCATTCGGACATCCGCCTCGGGATATCCAACGATGGCGCCCAGGTAGCCGCCCTTTTTTTCTTGCTCGACCACAACGGTGCACTCGAGCACCTCGGTGTAGAACTTCACCGACCGATCAAGGTTCGTGACGGTAAATCCGACGTGGTGGATCCCACTGATACGTTCTGACATCACTGCCTCCCCATTGTTGAGCCCCTCAAGGACGTCACTTCGTTGGACGTCGACGGACAATCCGCCGGGCGCCGGCCGCTCGCGGGGTGATCATCATTTGTCATATTTCGTCTCCGTCTTTCTCTAAGAATTTATCCGAGGGGAACTGAAGTGAGGGCGCCGTCAATAGTGATGCACGAACCGTTCATGTACTTGGCCGCGTCGCTGCTCAGGTACACCACCAGCTCGCCGACGTCGTTGGGATCGCCCAACTTACCGGCCGGAATCAGCTTCAGGAACTCCCCCTCATCGAAGATGCCGTTCGCCACGTCGGTGTCCCACATGGGTGTTTTCTGCACTCCTGGTGCGATAGCGTTGGCGCGCACGCCGTGCGGCGCCCACTCACCGGCCGCAACCTTTGTCATCATCAAGACCGCAGCCTTTGCCGCGCAGTAGGCAATCCGACCCGGGTTTGGTGAAAAGCCACGGATCGAAGAGATATTCACGACGCTGCCCGAACCTTGAGGGATCATCAGACGAGCCGCTGCCCTCATTCCGTAGAACACGCCGGTCTGCATGACGTTGATGGATTTGTGCCACGCCGCGTCGGTCGTATCAATTATGAGCGGACCCACGAAGCTCACGCCTGCGTTGTTGACCACAATGTCGAGTCGGCCGAAGTCCTTCGCCGCCGCGGCCCACGTCTCATCAACCTGGGCTCCATCAGAGACATCGCACAGGTACGAGCGTCCGACCATTGCGAATCCTTCAAGTTTGTCCAGCGTTTCGCGCGTCGCGCCTTCATTCAGGTCAATGACGGCCACCGAAGCTCCCGCCTTGGCGAGCTGAACAGCGATCGCTTGACCGAGTCCCGCCCCCGCGCCGGTGACCAGCGCAACCTTTCCTTCCAAAACGCTCATGTCTTCCCCCCGAAAACCTAAGAACTTCGCCTATTGGCCCGCAGTTGCTTGTCGCCAGACTCCAAGCCCTCTATCGCACAGTTCACGACTCTCACCGACATACGTATCGGGCCGTGTGTTCTCCACAAGAACCTTGAGGTTCTCGGAGTGAATCGTACCGGGAAAGTTAGAGACCAAACCCACTGAGGACTTATTTCCCACAGGGTTGGTGGATGCCTGGAGGATGGCTGGCCTTCCGAAAGTGTCGATCTAACCCATCACTGATGAGCCAACGCCTTCTTCAATTGTGCCGCTCGGTCAGAAATCCCAAATTTCATCCCACAGACCAATCCGACNNCCGACCATATGCATCCCTCTTCTAATCCCTAGGTGCCGGGATCGAGACCCGGGCGGCCCACTATGAATTTGTAAACATCCGACTGATTCTTGTCGAGGCGATCTCAAGCGGTCGGCGCATCACTTTCTCAGACGTCCGGGTGTATAGAACGAGTTCTGGAAAACCTGGTTGACTCGGTTGTTTCTAATCTGATCGATTGAAAACGCAAGTGGCGGGCGCACGAGTTCGACGTGACACAACACTCGGTAACATCGACGCCATGGTGCCACCATTCGCCGCAGAAGATCGTAACGCCTATCTCGAACGCGTCGGTGTTGCCCTTGATGACTTTCTTCGCGGCGAGCACGCTGACCCGATGACGCGACGCGACCAGTGGACGGGCGCGCTCGAGAGACCGTTGCCCGACGAGGGCATCGGTGGAAAAGGAGTGATCGACGAGCTCGTGCGCGACGTCGTACCGAATGGCGGGCGATTCAACGAACCGGGCTTCTGGGAATGGATCACGACCGCACCGACCGCCGTAGCGGTCGCCGCGTCGCTGGCGGCGACCGTCGCCTCACCACAGCGCTACACGCTCACCGCGTTTAACTATCTAGAGGAACTCTCGCTCGAGTGGCTCGCGCAGCTTTGCGGACTTGGTTCGAGCATGAAGGGCGTTTACTCGAGCGGCGGATCGGTCGCGAATCTGGTCGCGCTGGGCGCCGCTCGCCAGTGGGCGCTCGAGCAACGCGGCATCGACTCGGCGGCCGAAGGGCTGGGCGCCACGCGCGCCGCCATCTACGCCTCCGCGGAGTCACATCACACGATCATGCGTTCGGCCGGAGTGCTCGGTCTCGGTCGCCGAAGCGTCCGGCTCATTCCCTCCGACGAGCAGCAACGCCTCAACCCGGTGGCGCTGGCTCGGGCCCTCGAGGTTGACAAGGGCCAGGGCGTCGTGCCCCTGGCAGTAGTCGCGACCGCCGGGACCACAAATACCGGCGCGATCGACCCGCTGCGCGAGTGTGGCGAAGTCGCTCGTCGCTACGGTGCGTGGTTCCACGTCGACGGCGCCTACGGACTACTCGGTATCCTCGACGATCGCGTGCGACCCCTCTACGACGGACTGGAACTCGCGGACTCCGTGATCGTCGATCCACACAAGTGGCTCGGCGCACCGACCGGCATCGCTGCCACGTTCGTACGCGATCGATCGATCTTGCATCGAGCCTTCACCCAAGAACCTGCGGACTACTTAGAGGGTTCCTTCAGCGACCCCGCCAACGCTCGATCCTCACTCGAATCGATGGGCATTCCCTACGCCGACTTCGGAGTCGAACTCTCTTCACCCGCGCGGGGCGTCATCGTCTGGAGCATCCTGCGCGAACTCGGTCGTAGCGGTGTGACGCGGCGCATCCAACGGGACAATGACTTCGCGCGCCAACTCGCGGAGGCGGTTCGCAGTAACGACCGCCTTGAACTGCTCTCCGAACCGGTGCTCTCGATCTGCTGCTTCCGTTATCGTCGCGACGGCATTGTAGATCTTGACTCTCTTAACAAGCAGGTGCACCGACGCCTGCTTCGAGAGACACCGTATCTACCGAGCACGACTGTCGTCAACGGCTCGTTTGGGCTTCGACCCTGTTTTATCAATCCTCGTACGTCGAGTGAACATGTCGACGGACTCGCCGATGCGGTCGTGCGACTAGGCGACGAATTGACATCGTCGTAACTATCGCGAAGCAGCGCCTAGCCGAGTTCTATTGACGAAGAGACCTATTCGTCGCCCTTGTTGAATACAGCATTTCATTGGATCGGACCACTTGCCGGGATCAAACCTGTGGTGTCAAAGACCCGACGCGACAATTCCACCACCTTGCACTGGCTGTGAGAATCGCGCTGGTTCGTGTCGGAGGCCCGACGTGCACAATTCCCGACTGGCGAGTCGTGCTCTGGGGGACGGACGAGGTACGCCAGCAGTAGGTCGATGTCGAGGCGGTCCAGAACATCGGGTTCGGTCACCCGTAGCATTGCGGTCGTGCCGGAACTCGTCGTCGTCACCGGACCAATTGGATCCGGCAAGAGTTCGGTGACAAAGATGCTCGGCGACCGCCTCAAAGAGGCTGGTCGCTCGGCAGCGGTCGTTGACCTCGACGACATCGTTGCGATGCTGCACGCTCCACTGGAGAATGTTGGGCAATCGTGGGAGAGGGCCCGGGATGTTCATGGTCGCCTCGTGGGAGAATGGCTCTCTTCTGGTGTGGACGTCGTGATCGTCGACGGCCCGTTCTACTCACAGAGTGAAACCGCTGCGTTGATGCAGTGCGTCCCCACCGGCATCGCCGCACACCGAGTCATGCTTCTCTCCACCTACGAAATGGCCCTCGCACGCGTTTCGGGGGATCCGACCCGCGGCGTGTCAAAGGATCCGGCCATTTTACGTTTGCTGTACGAAGAATTCGCTCGTGAGCTGCCAAACATCGATCCATGCGAATGGACTTTTGACACCGCAGAATGCAGCGTCGGCGATGTCGTGACCACAGTCGCCCGTGTGCTGCTCGAGGGCCGGCGTCCGCAATCTGCGGCTAGCGCCTTCAGGAATGGTGACGGCTCTGGAGTCGATCAGTTGACGATCGGATGCGGGCTACCTTCGCCTGGTCTTAAATGCTGCATAATCAGAAGCAACACGGATCGTTCGTCCTGAAGAGTAAGGCTCCGTGTGGTTTATTCCGCTTCCCTTGAGGAGCAGATAGGAGGCTTTGATGGGAAACCAGCCAGACGATGAAGATAATGCACCTTTAGCCAACCCTGAGCAAGGAGATGTTCCAGTCGAGGCTGGAGNNTCTTGGTCGTCATCTTGGTCTTTGTGTTTCAAAATCCGAAGGACGTAAAGGTGAGCCTTTTCACATTCTCCGGCACGCTTCCGCTCTCGGTGGCACTCCTTGGCGCGGTGATTTTGGGCGCACTCATGGCGCTGGCACTGGGCTCGGTGCGCATCTTTCAACTTCGCAGACA
>PLXU01000156.1 GCA_003151555.1 Acidimicrobiaceae bacterium
ACCACCCAGTACCTCGAGGAGGCCGATCGTCTGGCCAAGCAATTAGTGGTGCTCGATCACGGCAAGATCATCGCCGAGGGAACGTCGCAAGAACTAAAGACCCGCCTCGGTAGCACGGTTCTGTCAATTACCTTTGCGAGCACCGATGACGCCCAGCGCGGCGTCGAACTCATTCGCGACCTTTCGCCCAAGGCGGCCATCATCGAAGGCACCGTGGTGGACCTCACCGTTGACCGGGGGCCAGCTCTGGCGGCCGACGCGCTGCGCCGACTCGACGGCGCCGGTATCACGTTGGTCGGGCTCGCGCTGCGTGAACCTAGTCTCGACGATGTCTTCCTCAATCTCACCGGTCACAAGGCCGAAGACATTACGGAACTCCTCACTGACGAAGCTCCGAGCGGACGCCGGGGACGAAAGGCGCACGCATGAGTCTCACCGCTGCCACTACCGCACCCTCCCACTCGAGCAAGGGTTCGCTTCGCTGGGCCATGAGCGACGTGCTGGTGATTGCTCGGCGTAACCTGCTGGCCCTCGTGCGCATCCCAACGTCACTCGTTTTCGCCGTCATCCAGCCCGTGATGTTCGTGCTGCTCTTTCGCTATATATTCGGCGGGGTCATTCACATACCCGGTATCAACTACGTGAATTTCCTCATCCCGGGCATCCTCGTACAAACCACAATTTTCGGTGCGGTGGGAACCGCCATTGGCTTGGCCGAAGATCTCCAGCGCGGCCTCATCGAGCGTTTCCGAGCGTTGCCCATGGCGCGCATGGCGGTGCTGGGCGGGCGCACTGTCGCCGACCTCACTCGCAACATCGGGGTCGTCACCATCATCACCTTTGTCGGCATGGCGGTGGGCTTTCGTCCGACCGGCAGCTTCGTCTCCTACATCCAGGCCTGTCTCTTGATGCTGATCTTCGCCTACTGCCTGTCGTGGGGCTTCGCCTTCGTCGGCCTCGCCGCTCCCAATTCCGAGACCGCCCAAGCCATGACCTTTCCCCTCATCTTTCCGTTGACTTTTGCGTCGTCGATCTTCGTGCAGGTTTCCAGCATGCCGGGATGGCTCAGGCCCTTCGCCAATAACCAACCGGTCTCGCAGTGCGCATCGGCGGTGCGCGGGCTCATGCTCGGTACCGCCCACGGAGCGTCGACCTGGATCACGCTGGCCTGGTCCCTGGGCGCCATTGCGGTGCTTGCCCCGCTCGCCACCGCGCAGTACCGCAAAGTGGCCTAGTTAGCGCGTGGCCCACCTCAACGTCGCGCAACTCCAAGAGATAATGAACAGCGCCTTTCCTGACGTTGACGTGCCGCAAGTTGAAGAGGTGCACGGTGACACGGTCGTCGTCTGTCAGCCGGTGTTGGCTCACCACGAGCGACCCGGTGGCACCGTGTCGGGACCGCTCATGATGATGCTCGCCGACACCACGGCCTGGGTGGCCGTGCTGGCCCAGATCGGCCCGGTGCTGCTGGCGGTCACCACCAGTCTGCACATCGACTTTCTACGCAAGCCGGACATGACCGATCTCGTGGCCCGAGGCACAGTACTCAAACTGGGGCGCAAGTTAGCCGTCGTCGACGTCGCCATCTACTCTCGCGGGCGCGACGAGATCGTGGCCAAGGCCCAAGTCACGTATTCGATGCCCTCGAACACGCCCGACGCCTCCCGCGACGCTCGATGAACCCAGCCGATGACCTCACCACTCACCGCCTGACCAAACCGCTGATCTTTTTCATGGCCCTCGCGGTGGGCATCATCGTGGCGAATCTCTACTACTTGCAGCCGCTCCTGCACCAGGTGAAGGGCGACTTCGCCGTGGGCACAGTCGCGACGTCGGCGCTGATTACGCTCGTCCAAGTCGGTTACGCCGCCGGTCTCACCTTCGTGGTGCCGCTCGGCGACCTCTTTTCGCGACGTCGCCTCATCGTGACGATCTTCTTGGTCGCCGCCGCCGCCATGATTGCCGGATCGTTGGTGCACAGTTTTATCGTGTTTGCGATGCTGTCGGTCGTCATCGGGCTGTCTTCAGTGGGAGGCCAAGTATTGATTCCCTTCGCCGCCGACCTAGCCGAGGACGGCCAGCGCGGTCGCGTAGTCGCGCGGCTCATGACCGGACTACTGCTCGGCATACTGCTGTCGCGCACGTTTTCGGGCTTGGGCGCCGAAGTGTTCGGCTGGCGCGGCGTGTACGTCACGGCGGCCGTGCTGCTCGCGGTGATGGCCCTGGTGCTCTCGCGGGTGCTGCCGCGCGAAGTTGCGCGCGAGCACGTCGCCTACCGAGAACTGGTCATAGGCTCATTCCGCCTGCTCGGTACGTACAAGGTGTTGCGACATCGATGCTGGTTCGGCGCGACGGGCTTCGCCGCCTTCAATGTGCTGTGGGCCTGCCTGGCCTTCCAACTGTCGGGGCCGCCTTTTCACTACTCCAATATTGAGATTGGCCTCTTCGGACTGCTCGGGGTCGGTGGCGTGATGGCCGCCAACGTCGCCGGACGCCAGGCCGACCGCAACCGCAGCCGCCGCGTCACCATTGCCTCAGCCCTGCTCTTTATCGTGGCCTTCGCCGTCATGTGGTGGGGTCGCCACAACGTCTTTCTGCTGGCTCTCGCCATCTTCATCCTCGACGTAGGGGCCCAGGGATTGCAGATCACCAATCAGGCGCTCATCTACGCCCTCGCGGCCGAGAAGCGCAGCCGTATTACCAGCGTCTACATGGTTTGTTTCTTCGCCGGCGGCGCCACCGGATCGCTGTCCGCGGGCTTCACCTACGCCCACCACGGCTGGGCCGGCATCTGTGTCCTAGGCACGGTCATTGGCGTCGCCACGATTGTGCCAGCGCTGTGGTGGCGCACGCCCGTTACCTCAGCGAGCTGACCTCGTGGCGACGCTGCCGCGCAGCGTCATGGGCACGTCAACCACCCCGTCAACGGTGACGTTCTCCAGATAGGCCCGCAACCTTCGTTCAACCGAGGCCCGTTCGTCGTTGGTTCGAACGATCACACCCGAGTAGGTGCCGAAGAGCGCGACGAGCTGGTCGGTGGTGCGCCCCCACGTCCAGTCAAGGGCTATTTCGCTAATGTCGAAGAAGAGACCGTCGGAGAGTTCGGCCGCTCGCCAACTACGCAGCCGCACCAAGGGGTCGCGATTACTGTCGCGCAACTTCGAGAGTTCATTCACCCATTCGAGGTCGCGACTGAAACCGTTCCACAGCACGAAGAGTCGGCCGTTGTCAACCAGTACTCGCGCCATCTCATGAGTCGCCTCGGGCTGGCTGAACCAGTGCCAGGCCGACGAGACCACCACCACGTCAAAACTGGCGTCGGCGACGGGCAGCGACTCGGCGGTTCCCACCAAGGAACGAACCTGGGGGCTCTGCCGCTCCAGCACCGCTCGCATGTCGTCATCCGGCTCGACGATGGTGAGCGTCGCACCGCACTCAATGAGGAAGCGGCTCCACAGACCGGTCCCGGCCGCGACTTCGAGCACCTCTAGCCCGTGCAGGTCACCCAGGAGCGAGGCTGACCCACTCGGCGGCGCCGGCCGGTATTGGTCGTACTGCTCGGCAATGGCCCCGAAGGAGCGCGCCCTTTGGTCCGACATCTATCGCTGGCCGGTGCGAGCGCGCAGGTCGGCCAATAGTTCGTCGATCCGGACGCGCGTCTGCACGGTCGTGTCGCGGTCGCGAACGGTGACGGCGTGGTCCTCGAGCGTCGCGAAGTCCACCGTGACGCAAAAGGGCGTGCCCACTTCGTCCTGGCGCCGGTAGCGGCGACCGATCGACTGGGTGACGTCGTAGTCGCACATGAAGTGCGGCTGCAAGACGCCCAGTACCTCGCGCGCGACCCCTTCTAATTCGGGCTTCCTGGAGAGCGGCAGGACGGCCACCTGATGGGGCGCCAGGCGCCAGTCGAGGCGCAACACGGTGCGCGTCTCGCCCTCCACCACGTCCTCGTGGTAGGCCGCCATGAGAAAGGCCATCATCGCGCGCGTGGCGCCGGCGGCCGGTTCGATGGTGTAGGGAACGTAGCGCTCGCTGGTGGCCTGGTCGAAGTACTCCAGGCGCACGCCCGAGGCGTTGGTGTGCTGGGTCAGGTCGTAGTCGCCGCGGTTGGCCACGCCCTCGAGCTCGTCCCAGCCCCAGGGGAAGGCGAACTCCACGTCAGTGGTGCCCTTGGAGTAATGCGAGAGGTCCTCTTTGGCGTGCTCGTGCAGGCGCAGCTGCTCGGGCTTGATGCCCAGGTCCACGTACCAGTCGTAACGCTGCGCGATCCAGTAGCGGTACCACGTCTCCGCGTCGGCGGGCGCCACGAAGTACTCCATCTCCATCTGCTCGAACTC
>PLXU01000191.1 GCA_003151555.1 Acidimicrobiaceae bacterium
TGACCACCTGGGTCTCGCCGCGCTGAAAGAGCGCCGAGCCGTGGGTCATCGGAAAGAGGTCGACCTGGGCCGAGAGCGGGCGAATCTCGTTGACACTGCGTCCGTCAATGCGCAGACCCTCGTCCACGATGCGTCGGCGTACCAACTTCTTGGTCAGGGACTTGACCGCGGCCTTGACCTCGCTCGAGCGATCGGGGAACTCNNAACGCACTCTCACCCACGGCCTGCACACGCTCGAAGACGTCGTCTTCGTAGTCGGCGAAGGTCGTGTAGGCCAGCGGCACGATGGGTCCGCGCTCGGCGACGAAGGCCTTCACGAGGTCGCGCTGCAAGTTGATGGCCTCGCGAATCCACAGCTTGGACTGCTCCAGGCCCTCGGCGAGCACGTCTTCGCTGACCTTCGGGGCTCCGTCTGCGTACTTAACGAACGATCCCTCGGTGCCGCCGGCTTCGACCATCATGATGGCGATGTCCGTGTCCACCGAGTCGCTCAGGGCCCGTCCGGCCACTACCAGTTCAAAGGTAGCGTCGTCACCTTCGGCGTACGTGGGGTGCGGAGCCCATTCGCCCTCGGTGGTGTAAGCCATGCGCACGGCACCAATAGGACCGTCGAAGGGAATGCCCGAGATCATCAGCGCGGCCGAGGCCGCGTTGATGGCCAAAATGTCATGCGGATTCTCTTGATCGGCGCTGAAGATCGTGCCGACGACCTGGACCTCATTGCGGAATCCCTTGGGAAAGGAAGGGCGCAGCGGCCGGTCGATGAGCCGACAGATCAGGATGGCCTGGTCGGATAGTTTTCCCTCGCGGCGGAAGAAGGCGCCGGGTATTTTGCCCGCCGCGTAGGCCCGCTCTTCGATGTCAACGGTCAGGGGGAAGAAGTCGATGCCCTCGCGTGCGCTACGGGAAGCGGCCACGGTGGCCAGCAGCATCGTGTCGCCAATGCGAGCCAGTACGGCTCCATCGGCGAGTTGCGCGAGGTGACCCGCTTCAAAGGTCAGGGTCTTGTCGGTGCCCGTTATTGGGCTACTTACGCGGATGGCGTCAGTCATTTGGTCTCCTTATGCGGTTAGCAACACTCCGCCCGGATCCCAGTGGGCAACCGTCGCTCGCGGCGACTGTTCTCCACTGGCCTCCGAGGCCTCGGATATGTTGATGACGTCGACGGCGTCGACGCGTTATGTCGGCTAGCGACGAATACCGAGACGACCTATCAAAGCGCGATAGCGCTCGACATTGCCACGCTGCACATAATCGAGCAGACGGCGACGTTGACCAATGAGCTTCATCAGTCCACGACGAGTGTGATGATCACCCTTGTGTACCTTGAGGTGCTCGGTGAGATGAGCAATCCGGTCCGTCAGGATTGCGACTTGGACTTCGGACGAGCCGGTGTCTGTCGCGTGAGCCTGATAGTCCTTGATGATTTGCTGCTTCTCAGCCATAACGTGTAGTGCCTTATGAGTCGGGGTCCCGTAGCGAGCCGCCCACTTGACGACCCACGTGATCAGCGTCGCTGACCGTTGTCTAGCCTAGCAGCGCCGAGGACTCGGGAATAAAACTCTTAAAAATCTCCAAGGTTTGCGTCACGTCGAGGTCGATCTGCGCCACCAAGTCAGCCGTGGCACCGAACGTCATTTCACCGCGTAGGCGACTCATGAAGGCCACGTCCAGCGTCGCACCATAGAGATTGTCGTCGAATCCCGGTATGTGCACTTCAACTAACACTGCCCCGTCGTCATAGAACTGGGGTCGAGTGCCCACCGATATCGCCGCGGGCCACCACGTGTGTGCGTCGGTGCGCGCGGCGCCGGCGTAGATGCCCAGTTGGGGAAGCTGCTGGCGTGCGTCGAGGGCCAAGTTCGCCGTACGGTAACCGAGTTCGCTCCCGCGCGCGTCGCCGTGCACGACCGATCCGCGCAACGTGAACGGTCGCCCCAGCAGCGCGTTCGCCGTAAAGAGGTCGCCACTGCCCAGTGCGTTGCGTACGGCGGTCGAGCTCCAGCGCTGGTTGCCACCGAAGATCGGGGCGCCGTGCGCGGCGAAGTCGTGGGTCGCTGCTTCGCGTTGGAGCATGGCGACGCTGCCTTGGCGGTCGTGACCGAAATGAAAGTCCTCGCCCACCACGACGTCACGAGCCCGTAGTTGGCCCACCAGCACCCGTTCGATGAATGAGCGGGCCGACTCTTGGGCGAGGACCGCGTCAAAACGAAGGATGCGCACCTGCTCGATGCCCAGCGCCGCGAAACCCTCCACTCGTTGTTCGATGGTGCCAAGCTGCAACGGCGCACTCTCGGGGGCGAGCAACAAGGCAGGATGGGGATCGAACGTGACGACCGTGGATCGCGCGTCGTGTTCCTGGGCCAGGGCCCTGACCTCGCCCAGGACTTTTTGGTGCCCCAGGTGCAGACCGTCAAAGACGCCGATCGTCAGCGCACTTCGGGCGTGGCCGGGGGCCGACTCGTCGTCGCGAAGAACAATCATCGTGGCCAACCTAATCCGCCGCACCCGACGACATCGCTGGCAAGACCAGTTGCGGCTTCCACTTTTCGCCACGCGGACACAGGATCGCCACCAGCGCGCCCGAGCTGGCGAAGGCCGCCAGTTCGCCCGGCGCGAACGCGGTGGCTAACTCGATCTGTTGGCCCATGCGCAGGCGTCGCTCTTGATCCTCGTCCAGCGCGACGCGCGGCAGTTCGGTCACAAAATCGGCCGGCGGGCGAAGGGGCGAGCGTCCGCTGCGAATGACGTCGGCGAAGGCGTCGAGCGAGAGCGCGTCGTCCACGTGGTGACGCCCACTCGAGATTCGCCGCAGGGCAACGAGGTGGCCCACCGTGGCGACCCGCTCGGCCAGGTCGCTCAAGAGCACTCGCACGTACGTGCCCACCGAGCACTCCACGTCGAAGTTCCAGCGAGTGATGTCGCTGCCCGGCGTGAGCGTGAACGCGCTAACGGTCACTTCACGTGGCGCGCGTTCGACCTCAACTCCCTCGCGCGCCAGGGCGTGCAAGCGGCGCCCACCGACCTTGATGGCCGACACCATTGGCGGCACCTGCATCTGACGACCGAGCATCGCGGCGGCGGCCTCATTTATCTCGGTGACCGTGAGCGCGGGGACCGGCGCTTCGCGCGTGGTCGTACCCTGCGCGTCGAGCGAGTCGGTCGCCACGCCCAATTGGACCGTGCCTCGGTAGCGCTTCACTTCGCTCTGGGCAAAACGCAGCAATCGAGTTGACGCACCGACGCCCAGCACCAACAGACCGGTCGCCATCGGGTCGAGCGTTCCGGCGTGGCCGACGCGCTGTTCATCCAGGATCTTGCGAACCTGCGCGACCACGTCGTGGCTGGTCAGCCCCGACGGCTTGTCCAGCAGTAAGAGCCCGTTACTCGTCGTCATGAGTGCGGCGACGCAGTATCTCCTCGACGGCCGCCCCGCTCGCGATGGCCGGGTCGGCCATGAAGGTCAATCTCGGCGTGCGCTTGAGGCGAGTTTGCACATTGACCGACGACTGAATCTGGGCCCGTCGCTCGTCCAGCGCGACGCGCGCCTCGTCGCTAAGCGAATCGAAAAAGACCATGGCCTGGCTCAGGTCGGCCGTAGTGTCGACTCCGGTGACGGTCAAGAGACCCAGGCGCTCGTCGATGTCCGAGAGCCGCACCAGTTCGTCCGAGATGATCTCTCGAAGTATTTGATTGACCCGCGCCGTGCGCGGGTAGGGGTGGCGGCTACCGGACGAGTGGGCCATGGCTCAAGCCGTGCGAGGGATCTCGCGCTCTTCGAATGTTTCGATGATGTCACCGTCCTTCAAGTCCTGGTAGTCCGAGAGTCCGATTCCGCATTCGAAGCCGGCTTGCACTTCGCGCGCGTCATCCTTGAAGCGGCGCAGCGACGTGATGGTGCCCTTCCAAATGATCGCACCTTCGCGCAAGAAGCGAACCTTCGACCCGCGCGTGATGACGCCGTCGCGCACGAAGCAACCTGCGATGGCGCCGATGCGGGGCACCCGGAACACCTCGCGCACTTCGGCCTCGCCGGTGACCACTTCTTCGAAGACCGGCGACAGGAGGCCGAGCATCGCGGCCTGAATCTCCTCGATCAGCTTGTAGATGATTTCGTAGGTGCGAATCTCCACGCCCTCGGTCTCGGCGAGCTCGCGACTGCGCTTGTCGGGACGGACGTTGAATCCAATGATCGCCGCGCTGGAGGCCTTGGCCAGTTGCACGTCGTTCTCGGTGATGCCGCCCACGCCACGGTGCACGATGACGAGCTTCACGTCGTCGCGCTCGAGCTTGCGCAGTGACTCGGTGCAGGCCTCCAGCGAGCCCTGCACGTCAGCCTTCAGCACCACGTTGAGGGTGGCTGTCTCGCCGCGTTGGATCTGCTCGAAGAGGTCTTCCAGTCTCGCCCCGCTCGTCGAGGCCACGGGCTGGTGGCCAATCAAGCGCGCGCGGTGGGCGCGGGCCTCGGCCAACGAGCGGGCGTGGCCCAGGTCGTGGGCGACGCGCATCTCGTCACCCGCGAAGGGTGGCTCGCTGAAGCCGAGAATCTGCACGGGCGTCGAGGGGCCGGCGGTCTTGATTTGCTTGCCCTTGTCGTTGATCAACGCCTTGACCTTGCCGTAGGCGGCTCCGGCGACGACCGCGTCGCCGACCGATAAGAGCCCCTGTTGGACCATCACCGTGGCGACCGGCCCGCGACCCACTTCGAGGTTTGCCTCGAGCACCGTACCTTCGGCGCGCCCGCTCGGACGGGCCGTCAGTTCGCCCACTTCGGCGACCAGCAGGACCTGCTCGAGAAGTTCATCGATGCCGGTGCCCTGCAGGGCGGAAATCTCGACGCAGATCGTGTCGCCGCCCCACTTCTCGGGTACGAGTCCCTGCTCGCTCACCTGTTGGAGCACGCGGTCGGGGTTGGCGTCGGCCTTGTCAATCTTGTTGATGGCGACGATTACCGGCACTTCAGCCAGCTTGGCGTGGTTGATGGCTTCGATCGTTTGGGGCATCACGCCGTCGTCGGC
>PLXU01000014.1 GCA_003151555.1 Acidimicrobiaceae bacterium
TCCGTGAAGAGACTCGCGAAACAACGACGGCAGGCGTCGAGCAAACTTTCCTCGCCGTGCACGTTCAAGAAGGTCTCTTGCTGGCCCGCGAAACTTGCCGTGGGCAGGTCTTCAGCTGTAGCCGACGAGCGCACCGCGAGACGGACGTCTTCGCCGTACTCCTCTTGAAGTCGGCGGTAGCCCTCGACGATCTCGGCAGCGAGGTCGTCCGGAAGACCCGCTCCGTACACGATTTCGCGGGCGCGCTTCGCGCGCCGCGCGAGGTCCGTGACGTCACTCGGATCAAGGTCGTCGAGGGCCTCATGCAGTAACTTCACCGCTCCGGTCTGATCGAGCGCATAACGATACGCGTCCGCGGTGGTGGCAAAACCGTTGGGCACGCGCACGCCCTGGTCGGAGAGCTTCTGGTACATCTCGCCGAGAGAGGCATTCTTGCCGCCGACCACGGGAATATCGTCGATACCGAACTCCTCGAAAAACTTGACGTAAGTGGAACTCTTCATGGTGTATTTCTCCTTTTCAAATCTTGATCACTTCGCTCGTCCCCAGGAAGTGAGTTGGTCGTTTCAATTCCGACAAGACGGCGGTGTCTCGCGACTCCTTCGTCGCGCGCCGGCGCGCCACTTTTGATTCCTCTGCAATCCGATGGCACCGCGAGATCCGCGATTGTAGGCCGCGCTCGCAAGTCCGGTGACCCGTACGCAGAGAGAGATGCCACTCCGACCATGCCTCACCGCCTCTCGTTGCGCGACCTCGACGGTCGGATCGCACCTCCTACGTTCTTGATTTTCCCTGAACGCGACGATCTGCGACTAGAGACAAAGGTCACAAAGAAACCTGGCTTTTTTCTTCACACCCGGTGTCCACTACGCGAGCGAACATCGCGTGCGAGGCGCCCAAGCGGGAGTATCTGACGTGCACGCCCGAGATGGAGCGAGCGATTTTCGGACGTTGAATTTCACGCGTCCCCTCAAAGATCGTGTAGGTCCTTTAGTCGCGGACATTAGTTCTGGTCGCGGCACCTTTCGAAGGAGGAAAGACCCACGAATGAGTGGAGAAGAACCGGTTTGGACTCTTTTGGGCCCGATTTCAGACCCCGTTAGTGGATCTCGCACGAGCACCGCCAATAGTCGTGAGCGGTTTCTCAGTCATGCGAAGCAAGGCGAAATCGCGCGGGTCCGCCCCAAGATCGCCTTTGGACGGAGGGAGATTACTGTCGCCCAGTTCTTCGGCTCCGGATCAATCAAAGAACTTATCAAGTAGCGCCGGAATTCGTATCGCGATCGCTTCAGTATCAATGAACTGAGAGTACGAGTTCACGTTGGGCCACCGATACTCCCTGAGGCACCCTAGGTGTGATCTCGCAGGTTCAACATCTAGAGCAGGGGGACTGATCATCGACTCAGGTTTGCCAGTTTGAGGACGTCGGCACGATGCCTATTCTCAGCGCCGGAGTCACATTGGTTCGGCATCTCATTTAGGCCGTACGAGGAACTTCAGCCTCGGACAACGAGCACTGAACACTGTGCACTCAACACGCATTCTCTGCTAACCGAGCCGAGAAGCAGCTCCTGTATGCGACTGAGTCCGCGCGATCCAACCACGAGTAACTCAGCACCGATACTCGCTTGAATCAGCGACTCGGCCGCCGGAGGTTCAACCACGCGCGCTTCCACAGCGACTTCGGGGCAACGCAGCCGAGCCCGCTCGATGGCGGCTTGGATGACCGCAGACTCACGTTTAGCCTCATTCTCGAATATGGGACTATTGAGTGCGTCGTGCTGTAAGAAGTTCGCATGCACTACTCGCAATTTGGCACATCGATATCCAGCCTCGTCCACCGCGCAGTCGACGGCTCGTAAGGACGCTTCAGAGCCATCGACTCCCACAACCACGAATTTCTCCGCCATCACAGCGAGGTCTGGATTGCCCACTTCGTCTCCTAGTCATCTGCCCTAATTATGTAGCCGAGAGCGTAAATCAGCAAGAGCCATAAGTCCCATCGATTACGGGCGCTGACGCGAATTAACGCCACGAGTTTCCAGGGGATGGTGCGGGCTCATGGGCGTCAGAAATGGGACTTGTTGGGGTGTGGCGCCTCTTGATGCGATTGCTGGGCTGCCNNGTGGGCACTCAGGTGGTCACGGGATCGGTCGGCGTGGCCTTGACGGGAACTTCACCCGAGCGACTGTCGCCCTGTTGAAAGAAGCCGACTAACGGACTAGTGAACCCCAGGTAGTCCGTGGCGAATGCCTCCGCCGCCAAAACTCGATCGCCAAAGCGTGTCACCGTCAAAGCGAAGGGCCATATTGCCGCTTGGGGTTGTGCGTCCGAACTAATTGTGGTGGTGGTTTTCGCTGATGTCGTTGACGTTGCCTCCCATCCCCATTGACGCCCCACCGCAACACCCATTACCCCAACGACAATCATCGCTCGCCACAACGGCGACCACTTACTTGCTCACGCTCTCAGCGTTGCCAGTTGTCGTTGAAACGAACAGGGCAAATGTCACATGATGCCGAAGCCTGGGGTGCCCCCGCAGCACGTCCCGTACGGAGAAGTCAGCCTGCAGTCAACGGGGATTGGCGGTTTCGAGGGCCCGACGCACAGGTTCTGCCCCATGCGCTGGTGGCTGCCTCGCTGACAGCAGAAAGCCGATCACTGTTACATTCGCTACTGAGCGGCCGCGCGAGGCCACGTCCCTCGCCATAAGCGCGAATTGGAGGCTGATTCGGTGACCGACGTCCAAACGATGAATAGCGCACCCATCCAGGGTGTATCTGAGTACTTCCTGTTTCGCACGGTGACATGAAGGACGGTCGCGCCCAGAATCCCTTGACCGATGCTGCCGGCAGCGGCGCCATCGCACAGACGAAGCCCACGGGCCTCAGTGCCGACGAGGTCGCAGCGCGGGTCGCCATGGGACAGAACAACGTCGGCGGCGAGCGCACGAGCCGAACAGTGGGCGAGATTCTTCGGGCCAACATCTTTACTCGGTTCAACCTCATTCTCGGCACGCTGTTCACTGCGATCGTCGCCGTAGGTCAAATGCGGGACGCACTCTTCGGCATCGTACTGGTCGCCAATGCCCTCATCGGGATTGTGCAAGAGTTACGGGCGAAACGCACCCTTGATCACCTCGCCGTGCTCAGTGCACCATGCGCCAGCGTCGTTCGCGACGGCACCGAGCAGACAGTCCCGATCGACGCGGTCGTGCTCGATGATCTGGTCAGCCTGCGCGCGGGCGACCAGATCGTCGCTGATGGGATCGTCCGAGCGACCGCTGGGCTCCAGGTTGACGAATCCCTGCTCACCGGTGAGGCCGAGCCGGTCGACAAAAGACTAGGTGAGCAGGTGCTCTCTGGGAGCTTCGTAGTTGCGGGAGCGGGTCGCTACCAGGCGACCGCGGTGGGCGCTGACGCCTATGCCCGAAGGCTCACAACCGAGGCACGGCGCTTCACCCCGGCGCGCTCCGAGCTGATCGACGGTATCAACCGCATCCTGCGTTACGTGACCTGGGCGATTTTCCCGATCGGGGTGATATTGCTCGTTAGTCAGCTGCACGCAAAGGCGAGCGTCACTGAAGCCGTCAGCGGTACCGTCGCTGGACTCGTCGGCATGGTGCCGCAAGGGCTCATCCTCCTGACGAGCGTCGCCTTCGCGGTGGCGGCGGTGTCGCTTGCCCGGAGAAACGTGCTGGTCCAGGAGCTCCCTGCGGTCGAGGCGCTCGCTCGCGTCGACGTCGTGTGCTTCGACAAGACCGGGACGCTCACCGACGGGTCCATTGTCTTGGACAGGATCGAACTGGTCGGAGACTCGTTGCCCGTCGAGGCTGCTCTCGGGGCGCTGGCGCATGACGAGNNAGCTTCGGCGACTACGGCACCTGGGTTCTCGGTGCGCCAGAATTGGTGCTACTCGCTGGCGACGAGGCGACGCTCAAGCGGGCCGAGGAGCTTGCTGCGACCGGCCAGCGGGTCCTGGTGCTTGCCCACAGCGCCGCCCGCGTTGAGGGCGATACCTTGCCCCCCGACGTGCACGCAGCCGCGCTCGTACTCCTCGCCGAGCGGGTCCGCGACGACGCGGCATCGACGCTCGCCTACTTCGCAAGTCAGGGCATTGCCACCAAGGTGATCTCAGGTGACAATCCCCTCACCGTCGCGGCAATCGCGACTCGGGTGGGTTTGGCGGACGCGGGGCAGCCCGTGGACGCTCGCGACCTACCCGACGACACCGACGCCCTCGGGAGGATTCTCGAGGAGCGCTCAGTCTTCGGCCGAGTGACGCCCCGTCAGAAGCAGGCCATGGTCACCGCGCTGCAGGCGAGAGGCCACACCGTGGCCATGACTGGCGACGGCGTTAACGACGCATTGGCCCTCAAGCTCGCCGATATTGGCATCGCCATGGGCTCCGGTGCACCAGCCACTAGGGCGGTCGCCCAGATTGTCCTGCTCGATGGGTGTTTTGAAACGCTGCCCGACGTCGTGGCTGCGGGTCGCAGGGTCACCGCCAACATCGAGCGAGTCGCGAACGTCTTCATCGTTAAAACGGCCTGGGCGACGATGCTGGCCGTGACGGTCAGCGTCCTCCTGTGGCCCTACCCTTTTCTGCCTCGCCATCTCACCATCATCGATACCCTGACTATTGGCATTCCCACGTTCTTCCTGGCGCTCGCACCGAACCTTCGCCGCTACACGCCCGGATTCGTCGACCGGGTCCTTCGCTTTGCAATCCCGACCGGGCTCATCGTGGCCGCCTCGGTGTTCGCCGCTTACGCGCTGGCTCGATCCAAGAACCTCTCGCTAGTAGAGCAGCGCACGGGCGCCACGCTCGTCGCACTCATGCTGAGCCTGACCGTGCTGGTGCTCGTCGCGCTGCCGTTGACCTGGCGCCGAGCGCTGATTGTTGCGGCGGTGGCTGTGGGCTTCGTCCTGTTGTTTCCTATTGCCGCGGTTCGATCGTTCTTCGCGCTGCGACTGCCCACCGAAATTCTCGCAGCCACCCTTCTCATCGGCATCGCCGGCATGGCGCTGATGATCACGGTGTGGATGGTTTCGCGACGCCTCGGCGCGGACCCCGACGCCATTGTCTTGGCAGGTGGTGGCTGACTTCGCGACCGGGCTTCGTGACTGGAGGTCCCACTTAGGTCCAGCTTTTGATGGTTGGCCCTCACACCGAGTGTGTGCCAAGCGTACGACCGCAGAGCACAGAGTCAACCAATCAGTTCGAACCACCGGACTCTTCGATCCGTCGATCGCTGGACGGCTGAAATCTTCGCCGCACGACCCTCGCGAGCGATTGACGCTTCACCACTGTGGCGATACAAAGTGACTTTGGACCCCACCCTTCGCATTTTGCGCGCGGGAAGATAATGGCATGTCTCCTCTCACGTCGAAAGCGGCGACACCCGCGGGCGCGCGCCTCCTACCCTTCGTGACCCTAGCGCTGGCGACTATTTGCCTGATCGTGGGTGCGGTCTTGCACATCGCGTCACAATCCGGGCCGGGCGATGTTGCCTGGATCGTGTCAGCCGCCGTCGGCATCGCCTTC
>PLXU01000008.1 GCA_003151555.1 Acidimicrobiaceae bacterium
CCGTGGGTGCTCGTGACGGCGGGTTCGGCCGGACCGTCGTCGTCCGAGTGCGCCACGTCGACGTCGAGCACCCGTACGGTGCCGATCGGTGCGCCCGAGCGCACGGCGTCGATCACGATCGCGAGGCCTGCTCCGTCGAAGCGACCCAACAGGTCAAGGGGCTCCGCCAGTGGTCCGACGTCACGCACGCCGCAATTCACGCCCGCAAACAATTCGGCGACGAGTTGGCCCACGGCGTCGTCGCCCCGGCACGAATTGCCGAGACCCGCCACGACGACGTCGAGAGGACTCACGAATGCTCAACCTTTAGGTCGAGGAAGTGCGCGGCGCACGAGATGCACGGGTCGTGATTGCGTACCGCCTGCTCGCAGCGCCACCGCAAGTCGTCGTCGTTGAGGTCGAGACCGCCCTCGACGACTCGGCGCAGATCCTCTTCGATACTGAGTTGGTTCTGGGAAGTGGGCGGCATGATCCGCGCGTGCACGATGTTGCCGTCGGCGTCAATTTCATACTGGTGCAAGAGCAGCCCTCGCGGTGCCTCGGTGACCCCGGTACCGACCCCAGCCCGGGCGACGACCGCGTCGGCCGCGGGGGCGGGCGGTTCGTACTGGGCGACGAGACGCAGGGCCTCATCACAGGCGAACACCAGCTCGAGCGCACGAACGACGATGCTCTGAAAGGGATTCACGCACGTCTCGCCGAGTCCGGCGGCGCGAGCTGCGTTGCGTACGACCCCGGGAAGCAGAGACGCGTTCAGCGCGTAGCGCGCGAGGGGACCGGTGAGGTAGCTCCGTCCGTCGAGGCGAGCGTGCAGTGCGGTCGAGCGCGCCACGTGCTCTTCGACCGAGAGTTCGGCGAAGTGCTGTGGCGTGACGTCCAATCCGTCCGAGGAACCCGGACGCCCGCCGTCGATCGCGTACCGACCATCTTGACGCAGCGCGACGAATCGGTAGGAGGAGGTGACGTCGGGAAAGTCGAACCCGGCGACCCAGTTCACGGTCGCGAGTGCAGCGTCGAGCGCGCGCTGGAGCGGATCGGCAAGCGCGGCGATCGCCGCGGGCTCAGGCGCGCTGTAGAAGCCGCCCACGCGAACGTTGACTGGATGCACCGCCCTGCCGCCGACGGTCTCCATGACGAGGTTGCCGGTCCGCTTGAGCGCGAGACCTCGTTCGATCACGCTCGGCTCGCGTTCGGCCAACTCAACCGCATCCTGGCACATGAGAAAGTCCGGGGCGTGCAGCAGGTAGACGTGCAGCGCGTGGCTCTGGATCCACTCGCCGCAGTAGAGCAGCCGGCGCAGGAGTTGCACCCGGTCACCGACGACGATACCCACGGCGTCTTCCATGGCCGCGCACGCGGTCAGCTGATAGGCAACGGGACAGATCCCACAGATCCGCGCCGTTATGTCCGGGGCTTCGCTGAAGTGCCGCCCGACCAGCATGGCTTCAAAGTAGCGCGGTGGCTCGAAAATATCGAGCGACACCTCACTCACGATGCCGTCGTGCACAACGACGCGCAGCGACCCCTCCCCCTCGACGCGCGCGACCCCCTCAGCGCTCACCGTGCGGCTGCGATTCGTACCGTGCGTCATAACCGTTCCTTTCGCGAGCGCGGCGGGGCGCCGAGCGTCACCTTCGTGGCGACGAGATTCGTCGCGCCTTCGCGAAAGTCGGGCGCCGCCGCGTTAAAGGTCTGCAGCAATCGAGCCAGCGTGACGTCGGCGTGTCCGTGCGAACGTAGCCACTGCGTGAGTGAGTCCACGTTCGCGCCCTCACTTGGGCCAAAACAGCCAAAACAGCCCCGGCCGACCGACGGGCAGAGCGCGTTGCACCCCGCGCGGGTCACTGGCCCGAGGCAGGCGCTCTCGCCCAACACGGCGAGACAGACAGTGCCACGCGCCTTGCACTCCTGACACACCGAGTGGGTGGCGACGATGGGCCGACGGTGAGCGAGGAGGGCGAGGATTACCTCAAGCAGCTGGAACCGGTCGATGGGGCACCCTCTCAATTCGTAATCAACGGCGACGTGGGCCGACACGGGCGTCGAGGTGTCGAGTGCGCGCAGGTATTCGGGGTGCGCGTAGACCATCGCCGGGAAGGCTCCCGGCTCTACGAAGTTCCGCAGGGCCTGGATGCCGCCCGTCGCCGCGCACGCCCCGATTGTCACGAGATAGCGCGACTGCTCACGGACCTCGAGGATGCGGGCAACGTCGTCGTCGGTGGTGATTGAACCTTCGACCAGTGAGACGTCGTAGGGACCCTCGACGTGGGCGCGCGTCATCTCGGTAAAGTGCGCAATTCGCACGGCGCGCGTGATCGCGAGCAACTCTGGTTCGAGGTCGAGCAAGCTCAGTTGGCAACCGTCACAGGATGCGAATTTCCACACGGCGAGCGTCGGACGCACGACGGCGGTGTCGGCACTCATCGCTCACGCTCGTTCATGAGCGCGCTCGCCTCAAGGTAGCCCACCACGGGACCATCCCGGCACAACAGCAAGGGACCGAGTTGACAGTGCCCACACCAGCCGAGCCCGCATTGCATGTTTCGTTCGAGCGACACCCAGATNNCGAGCGTCAAAGCCCGCGTTCGCGAGCAGCGTCGTCACCAGCCCGACGCGACCGCTCCACCCGGGCGCCGAACGGTCGACCGTGCTGAGGACCACCGCGCCTGCTCTCTCCCACACCGCCATGTCGTCCAAGAAGACCAGTTGGTCCGGCTCGCGCGCGCCCACCAACACGAATACTTGCCCCGCGCCCTCGAGTCGAGCCGCGACCAACTCCTCGACCGCCCCTCGCAGCGGCGCGAGCCCGATACCACCGGCGACGATGACCGTATCGTTCGGAGTCGCATTTCCCGTGACGCCCCAGTCTGTACCAAAGGGCCCGCGCACTCCGATGACGTCGCCGACGTCGCACGAACACAGGGCGTGCGTTACCGCTCCGACATCACGCACCGTGTGGCGCAGCGGACCGGGATCGCTCGGTGAAGCGCTAATCGAGACGGCGACTTCACCCACCCCGAAGGCGCTCAGCATGTTGAACTGGCCTGATCGAAACGAGAGCCGCGTGCCATCGAGCGACTCGAGCCACAGAGTGACGACGTCGGCCGTCTCGCTGCGTCGAGCCACGACGCGGTGCAGCACCGGGGTAAAGGCGCTGCGCGGAGCGCCGAGCTCGGTCGTACTAGCCACGTGGTTCCCCGTAGAGGTCGAGCAGCCGTACTCGAGTAGCCTGGAGTCGTTCGAGGAGCTCTTGGGTCACTCGTGACAAGAGGGCGAAGCCGAGCGTCGAGTCCTCGAGAGACTTCGCGCGCAAGCACGCGCCGTCGATGGCAAGAGCGCCCACCGGTTGGAGTGCGCGCGCGTCAAACGTCCAGCGATACGGGGCCACGAGCCAGCTCCATCCCACGGCGTCGCCCGGTCCCACGGTCTCGATCACGATCGGGCCGCGCCCTGCCTGGTGCACCTCAATCGAGACGTGTCCTCGACGCAAGAGGTAGAACGTGTCGGCGCTCGCCCCTTCCACGCAGAGCATCGTGCCCGTGTTTAGTGCGACGTTGTGAGCACAGCCGGCCATCAACGCCAGGTGCTCTTCATTTAGTCCGGCCGCGAAAGGGTGAGCGCCAACGAGTTCGTCGATCGATCTCACGAGTGACTCCGCACGCTCGGCAGCGTCGCCGAGGTCGCGCCGTCGGATCGAACGATGACCGACGCCTCTTCGGTGAGGTCGATGCCGA
>PLXU01000002.1 GCA_003151555.1 Acidimicrobiaceae bacterium
GGCGACAACGTCGGCGACGATGCGACCATCGTGGTCGGCGCTCAGGACGAGTGGCCGGCTGAGGGCGTGGGACAAGTCAACGCGGTGCATCCACAGGTCACGTAGATAGATCGTGTCGATGAGGTAGCCAAGTTTCCAGGTCTCGTACACGGGCCCGTCCACCGCGAGTTTTGCGTGATTGCGCACGAACCCCGGCGTGCGGTTGCGGCCCCGGACGGTCTTGGGGGCTGTGGCCGCCAGTCGTTCGACAACCTGGACCGGGCTGAGGTCCCTACGCTCGCTCACCTGCACCGCCGACAGTGCAGCTTCGAGCGGTCCACCTTGTTGCTTGCGGTAGGCCCGAGCCCGACGCAGTTGGTGGATGTTCTCGCGCAGGGACGCGCCCGATTCACACGCGCCGAGGACATGTTGGTACATCGCTCGGAGATCCCAGGCGGGACAGTCGGTCGCGGCCGACCACGCAGCATCATCGAGGTCTCGGAGCGACGCGAGTGTGCATTCCAATTCATCCTTTTGAAGGCGCATGGCCTCATGATGCGTCAAAGGCTCGATAGTCGTGATTTCGGTCGTCATCATGTTTGGAGTCCTTTAGTTCGAGTTGGGTGAGATGCGGACGTTCGCGGGGGAGGCGTTGGCTGGCAATGAGCGAGAAACATCGCCACCGATTCGTCGATAAGACGGGTCCAACGATCCCCTCCGGGATCGTTGGAGACCTGCTGGTCGACGAGGCCGGTTATCAGTGCGGTCCACATGTCAAGATGGCGCGCCTCGGTGATCCCGTTGAGGGCAAGCCGCTCTCGAGCGCCCGCCAAGGCACTAACCGCAGGTGCGTAGGACTCGGGTGACGGTTCAAATCCGGGGATAGTGCGTTGGAACAGCAGCTGGTAGTGCGCTGGAGAATTTGTGCAGAACTCAGAAAACCGTCTCACACTCGCCGCAAGGACCTCGCGAGGGTCATCGTAATCGAACGGTTCGGCCATTTTTTCGGCGAACTCCGTTGCCGCCCGACCGAACATTGCATCGTAGATAGCATTCTTCGAGTCGAAGTAGGCGTAGACGGTTGGCGCAGTGATTCCCGCTCGATGGGCCAAGTCCCGGAGCGTCAAACCAGCCAGACCCTCATCGCTCACGAGCGACCAAGCGGCATCGATGATCGCATCGTGAGCCGAACGTCGGCGGGCTTCACGCCAGTCGGTTGTCTCCGTCATATTCATCATGTTCGTAATACTTGCACAATGTTAAAGTTGCGTCAAGTACTCTGGCGCCTTCTTTGAGGGCGTTCCTGCTGGCGCTCGTCGCCGACGAGTGTTCGGTCCGCGACCTGAGTCCCGACCTTGCTGCAGTGAGCGAGCTCGATGCCTCCGTCGGCTTGATCGTGACTGCGATGGCCGAACCAGGACACGAGTATGACTTCGTCTCTTGCGTTTTTGCCCCGCAGGCCGGTATTCCTGAGGATCCTGTTACCGGCAGCGCGCACACGGTGCTGGCACCGTATTGGGTCGATCGGCTCGGACGAGCATCACTGGTGGGCCTCCAGGTGTCTCCTCGATCAGGATTCGTCGGCGTTGAACTGAACGGCGACCGGGTAACGATCATCGGGCGCGCGATCACCATCTCCGACGGCACGCTCAGCTCAGCCGCGACTCCGCGCTAGCAGAGTTTCACTCCTACCCACACGACCCCAACTCCGTCACTATTGACTTGGACTTTGACACCGTCGCAGAAACCCAGGGAGTGCTCGCACTCATGGAGCAGGTATGGGCGGGTACTAGTAAGGCGTCCATGGTGGATCTCAGGGTCCACATAGCCGAGACCATCGAAAACGTAAAGCTTGGACTGCAGCGGCTCAGATCCGGACAACAGTCTCCGAGATCCCACGGTTCCCTTGAATACGTACCAAATCTGACCAGCCTTAGGGGCAAATCAGACTGCGAGACTCCTGCAACGAGTACCAGAATCGTGGTGTCGGGCCTTCGCCACCAGACGAATGTTAAGAAACGGCGCGGGGTGCGTTGGCTTCCGCAATCGTCACTTGTCGTCGAACTACGGTTGGACGACGGCGTGGAGTTGGAAGTGCTCCGTCGACATGGCACTTGAATCTGGGAGGTTTGGCTTGACGTGCTCGTTAAACCACGCCTCTTGCTGGGCTTGACTCTCCCATACTTCGCCTACGCCGAATCCGTCGGCCGTCTGATACGCGACGTGGATGATAAAGCCGGGCTGCTTCTTCACAAGTTCGTGGAGTCCGGCGGCCATCTGGTCGTAGGTTGCCTGATCCATTCCGGTAGCTGAAATCCTAACGAGCACGGCCATTGGGTCTCCATTCGTAGTGGGTGTTCGGAGGGAAGGTTACAACTTTTCCATGCTCGTCTCAGCAGAGAAATAGGGAGGTGATTTTCGCGGTGTCAATGCACTTTTGTAGCGCTCGTTCGGCCGCCCATAACGATGGGCCTGGGGTTGATTTTCGACAGCTTTCAGTGCGAGGTTTCGCTCCTTATCGAGATACCCCTTAACATTGGTTGATGGCGGACCCGTTGCTGGTCCCCGGCGCTTCTGGGGGAACCGTCAATGTTGTCACTTCGTGCGAACACGCCTTGGTCACGTTCGCACTTCCTTCTGACCAGGGAGTACTTGGCGTCTTTTCAGAAGGCTCCACCCGCTAAGGGGCAGTGAGTCCACAAAGTCAACTCACCGCGTAATCCAATGCCTGCGGCTTTGGAGTTCATGTCGGGCCTTCGACACCAATGTGTAAATGACGCTCCGGGTCTCTACCCTGACAAGACCGGTCGAAATTCGGTGTAGTGACCGTTTCGTGGATTTTGGCCCCAGCGAATCTTCGTGGCGTTGGTGCGCGTTGAGCAGTTGCCAATGCAGGCACGTGTCACGTTCGTGTAGCGTGACCGCATCGGGCTCGGCGCCGCCATCGGCCCATGACTAGGGGGATAGTTATGCCAAGCATTATCGGTTACCACAGCGTGAAGGACACGGATCATTGGTTGGCCTCGCCTAAGCGCGAAGAGTTTTTCGGGCCCCTCGGTGTCAGTAACTTCCGGACGTTCGTCGACCCGCAGGACCGAACTCGGGTTGCTGTGCTCATGGACGTTGCCGACATGGACGCTCTTATGGGCGCGATGCAAACCGAGGCGGCGGCCCAGGCGATGGAGCACGACGGCGTGTTGCCAGAAACCTTGGTGATCCTCGTAGAGGCTTAGCCCTGACCTTATTTCGGGAAGCAGTAGAACGCAGAGGCTCGCGACACACGGGGCTACGCCATATTCGGCGATTTGTTTGTGTCGTTCGAGGAGGTGAAGTTCCTGCACCCATTCGTATTGAAGTGCCCCTTGAATCAGTTACAGAGGAATTTCAAGGCAGTTTTTACAACTGTCAAGTCTCCAGGCAGAGATTGTTGATGTCGGCACCGATTTGGGTCGGCGATGAGGATCCAGATGAGGGAGCTGTCCTTTTCGAGTTAATCCCGCATGGCACG
>PLXU01000069.1 GCA_003151555.1 Acidimicrobiaceae bacterium
CGAAGAAGTCGGCGCGCATCGGCGCGTCGGCCTTGGCGAACTCCTCGTTGAGCACCACCTGTTGTAACAGGGAGAGGCCCTTGCCTCCGTACTCCACCGGCCAGCCGGCGCAGATCCACCCCCCGTGAAAGAGCGTCTTCGTCCAGTTCTGATTAAAGGTCTCGTGCTCGTCCTTGGTCATGGTGAAGCCCGGTTCGAACCAACCCGGTGGCAGGTTCTGCTCTAACCATTCGCGGATCTCAACGCGGAACGATTCGGCTTCTTCGGGGTAGGTCAGATCCATAGATGGCAGCGTAGTCACCGCGAACCGGCGTGTTTTAGGCATTTGTGCCCTTCTGGCAAATGGGGGAGAATAGAGGACTTCGCCGATACCGAAAGTTGAACCGTGTCCCACTCCTTGCGCCACACCATCGAGGAGACTAGGGCGTCCTGGGCCCGTTCCAAGACCATTTCGCTCCCGCCGCGAGTTCGCGCGCGAGCGGCTCAACCGGGAAAGTACCGCATTGCGTTCTTGGTCTACCGTGGCAACCCCCAGTGCGGCGGCCAGGGCGTCTACACCCGCCACCTCACTCGTGAATTGGTTGAACTGGGTCACAGCGTCGAGGTGTTTTCCGGTCCGCCCTGGCCCGAGCTCGACGAGGGCGTGGGGTTCACTCCCGTGCGCGCGCTCGACCTCTACCGCGACCCCGACCCCTTTCGTTGGCCGGCTCTGTCGGAGTTCACGTCCTGGGCCGACATCGTCGAGTTTGCCGTGATGCTGAGCGGGGGATTCGGCGAGCCGCTGGCCTACTCACTGCGAATCCGCAAGCTCCTTAAGTCCCGTCGAAGGGACTTCGACATCATCCACGACGACCAGTGCATAGGTCCGGGCATCCTGGGCCTCTACCGCGATGGATGGCCGCTGCTCGAGACCCTGCACCACCCGATCACCGTCGACCGCGCGATCGCGCTCGACCACGCGGAGAGCGCGTTAAAGCGCTATTCCACGCGTCGCTGGTTCGGCTTCTTGCGCATGCAGGTGCGCGTGGTGAAGCAGTTGCCGGCCGTATTGACGGTCTCGCACAACTCCAAGATCGACATCAACGCGCAGATGCAGGTGCCGCTCGATCGATTGACGGTGGTGCCGGTGGGCGTGGACCACACCGTCTTTAAGCCGTACCGCGACGTGGTGAAGAAGAAGGGCCGATTGATGGTCACTTCGAGCAGCGACGTGCCCATGAAGGGCCTGGTGCCCCTGCTCGAGGCGATCGCCAAACTGCGGGCCGAACGTGACATCGACCTCGTCATCATTGGTCGGCCCCGGGAGAAGGGCCGCGTGGCTCTGGCCATGGAGCGCTTAGGGCTCAACGACATCGTGACCACGATCTCGGGTGTGAGCGACGAGCAACTGGCCCGGCTCTACGGGGAAGCGGAAGTGGCGATCGTGCCGAGTCTCTACGAGGGCTTCTCCCTGCCGGCCATCGAAGCAATGAGCTGCGGCGTGGCGGTCGTCGCCACCACCGGCGGCGCGCTGCCCGAGGTCGTGGGCGTGAGCGGTGAGACGGGACTACTGGTGGAACCCAATAGCCCCGACGCGCTGGTGGCAGCGATTGGTCGCCTGCTCGACGACCGCGACCTGCGCGAGCGACTCGGGGCGGCCGGACGCGAACGGGTGATCGAGCGATTCACCTGGCAGGTAACGGCGCGCGGTACGGCGGCCTGTTATGACGCGATACTCACGGGCCATCCATTGCCCGACTCCATGACGTTCGACTAGTGCTGACCGCCAACTACGACCAACTGGGACTGCGCGACGGCGACACGATGTTGGACCTGGGCTGCGGATTCGGACGCCACGCCTTCGAAGCGGCGCGCCGTGGCGCGCTGGTCGTCGCACTCGACGCGGGACGCGACGAGGTGGATAGCGTGGACAAGATGTTTCGCGCGATGCTCGCCGAGGGCGAGCTCTCGGTCAAGTCGTCGCGCGCGGCCGCGGTGCAGGGCGATGCGTTGCACCTGCCCTTCGCGGACGCCGCCTTCGATCGGGTGATCTGCTCGGAGGTGCTCGAGCACATTGCCGATGACGTGGGGGCGATGCGTGAACTCACCCGGGTGCTGCGCCCCGGGGGCACCATGGCGATCACCGTGCCGCGCTTCGGACCCGAACTCATCAACTGGGCCCTCTCGGACGAGTACCACAACGTGCCCGGTGGTCACATTCGTATCTA
Source organism: Acidimicrobiaceae bacterium (assembly GCA_003151555.1). Classification (GTDB taxonomy): domain Bacteria; phylum Actinomycetota; class Acidimicrobiia; order Acidimicrobiales; family RAAP-2; genus RAAP-2. Next base: position 2,208 of record PLXU01000069.1, read on the forward strand.
CCGCCGTTCGGTCCTGCAGTCTCGCCTCACTTCGGTGGGCCTGAACGTAACGGGGCACCACTACGCGCACGGGTTGCACAGCCCCTACTGGTGGCTCAAGTGTCTGGTGGGCACCACCAACGAGACCAACGTGATCGTCAAGTCCTATCACCGCCTGCTGGTCTGGGACATCATGAAGAAGCCTCGCCTCACTCGCTACGCCGAGAAGATCTTCTCGCCCCTGATGGGTAAGTCAATCGTCCTCTACGTCGCCAAGTTGGGCCCGGCGTGAGCACGTCGACCAATCAGATGTCGGGCGTGCCCGGCATTTTGAGTGGCGACCAGATCAACCAGACGGCGCACCACCTGACGACGCTGCAGTTGCCCAGCGGTCAGATTCCCTGGTTCGTGGGCGGCCACTGCGATCCGTGGAACCACGTCGAGGCGGCGATGGCCCTGACCGTGACCGGACACCTCGACGAGGCTCGTCGCGCCTACCGCTGGCTCTGCGACATCCAGCTCGGCGACGGCAGTTGGTTCAACTACTACCTCGGCGAGCGAGCGAAGGATACCCGTTTGGACACCAACGTCTGCGCCTACGTCGCGGCGGGCGTGTACCACTACCTGCTCGCCACCGGCGACGTCGACTTCGCCGCGTCGATGTGGAGCTCGGTCGAGCGCGCGATTGAGTTCGTACTGCGCTGGCAAATGCACGACGGCACGATTCGCTGGTCGCTCGACTCGCTCGGTCGTCCCGAGTCGTACGCGCTGTTGACTGGCTCTTCGTCGATCTTTCATTCGCTGCGCTGCGCGGTGGCGCTGGGTGAACGCCTCGGACTGCAGCGCCCGGCGTGGGAGTTGGCGGCCGGTCGACTCGGCCACGCCGCGGCGCACCACCCCGGCGCCTTCGCGCCCAAGANNTGGACTGGTACTACCCGATCTTCTCGGGCGCGCTCGGCGGCGCCGCCGGCGAAAGGCGCATCGCGGACGGCTGGGAACGGCACGTCATGGACGACTACGGCGTGCGGTGCGTCTCGACCAGCGACTGGGTGACGGCCGCCGAGACGGCCGAGTGCGTGTTAGCCCTCGACGCGCTGGGCCTCACCGGGCGGGCCCTCGATCTTTTCTCCTGCACCGCTCGTCATCGTCGCGAGGACGGCGCCTACTGGACCGGACTGGCCTACCCCGATCGAGTGACCTTCCCCCACGCCGAGACCTCGTCCTACACGTCGGCGGCGATCATCCTGGCGGCGGACGCCCTGACGTCCTCGTCAACGGCGTCCGGTCTTTTCCGTCACGGCGAACTGGCGCGGCCGCCGGACCTGGCCGAAGCGGGCTGTCCGCTGGCCGCGCTAGACGCGTCGCAAAACCCGCAGTGATCCTTCTTGGGCCACGTCGATGAAGTGCCCGCTGCCTCGCGCCGCTTGGTAGATCTCGAAGGGTGGCCGCCCGCCCTCGGCGGGGTCGTCAAAGACGTCGTGGATCAAGAGCAGTCCCGCCGGCGCCACCTTGGGCGTCCAGGCCTCGTAGTCGGCCCAGGCCGCGTCGCGCCCGTGTCCACCGTCGATGAAGAGCAGGTCCAGGGGTTGGTTGAAGTGCTTCGCAACGACGACCGACTGACCGACCAGTCCCACCACGGTCGACTCAAGGTGGGCCCGCGCAATGGAGCGCTGCCAGGTGGGCAGCGTGTTGAGTCGTCCGTCGGCGCTGTCCACCAGCGCCGGGTCGAAGTGCGTCCAACCCGCCTGGTTCTCCTCACTGCCGTGGTGGTGATCGAGCGAGTAGAGCACCGAACTGCTTGCTTCGCCCGCGGCGCCGAGGTAGATGGCCGACTTGCCGCACCACGCGCCGATTTCCAGCCACGTGCCCGCGGGTACCCGCTCTCCCTGGGCGAGGGCGTGCTCGTAGAGCGCGAGTCCTTCGTCTCGCGGCATGAAGCCTTTGACTGTGTTGGCGTACGCCAGCAGTTCGTCACGGCGACTCACCCAGTGACCAACCTCACCAGCGTGTAGATACCCAGACCGGCGAAGATCAGTCCGCCGCCGAGACGGATCTTCGACAGTGGCACCTTGCGCACGAGGATCTGGCCGCCGAAGACGCCCACGAAGGTTACGGCCACCAGTGCGATCGACGAGGCGAGGAAGACCTCTAACGGCTGGTGGGTCTTCGCACTGAGGTTGGCGGCCTGGATCTGCGTGAGGTCGCCCATCTCGCCGATGAAGAGGACGGTAAAGGCCGTCGAGATCTCCTTCCAACGCGAGCCGCTGCGACCCCGCTCGCCTTCGCGCTCGCCCCTTTCTTCCTCCTCCTTCTCCGGCACGAAAAGCAGGTACGCGGCGCCACCTAGGAAGAAGAGCGCCACGACGAGGTTCTTGACGTTCACCGGGAAGAGAGTGAGCAGCCGTCCCGCCTCGACCGCCAGGAACATCTGGGTCACCAGCGCGGTCGCGCCGCCGATCAAGACCGACGAGGGGCGCGAGCGCGCGGCCATGATGATGGTCGCGACGAAGGTCTTGTCGGGTAGTTCGATGATGAACATCAGGGCGATGATGCCCAGGAACACCCCGACGTTCATTGGCCGAACTTAGATCTGCTCGCGTACGGCTTCAGCGAAGCGAAGACCGATGCGCATGCGTTCGAGCTGCTGATCGATCATGCGCTGCTCGCCGCCGAGGGAGTGTTCGTGGTGGAACTTCTCGACGGTGCTCGCGAAGCCCTCGTCGCTGATGTAGGTGGGCACGCCGAAGGCGAGTCGCGACAATGTGCTCGGCGGGAACCTTTCCATCGCCTCGTCCCAGCGACTCGTGAAGTACTGCCACACCTTGGGACCGGTCACGCGGTTGGCCGACAGCAGCCCGAGCACGACTGCGCCGTCCTGAGTGCGAAAGGTGCTGAAACATTTTTCGGCGGCGTCGAGGGCAACGCGAGGGTCACTAAAATCGGCCAGCCCCCAGAGATAGCGCTGCACTTCCTGGGGGGTCTCGGCCTTCTCTCGGCGCGCTAAGAAGGTCTCGTAATCGCCCGGGCGATTTTGAACGGCCACGATGCGCAGTATCGAGCGCGCCAGGTCGCCGTCCATGGTGTTGGCCTCAAAGAGCCGCACGGCCTCGGCGCGAATGGCTTCGTCGCGACCAATGGTGCCGAGCACGCCGATCACGATGGAGCGCAGTTGCGGGGTCACTTCGCTCTCGCCCGCGTGCGAGCGCCAACCGAGTCGGTTGAATTGGGGCGCGAAGAGTCCTCGCACGACGTCGACGAAAGCTTCGCGGCGCTCATCGTCGAGCGCGCGGTTCACGAAGCCCACCGCCGTCGCGACGCTCGTCCACGTCGAGGGTTCGTTCTGGTCGCCGAGTCCCTTGGCCACGGCGTGGAATTCGGCCCAGGTGCTGTGACCGGCCAGGAGCGCGGCCCAGCTGTCGGCGAGCAGGGTGACCCGCTCGAGTTCGGCGAAGTCGTCCAGGTGGTCGGCGATGGCCGCGAGTTCCGCCGTGGCGTAACGCGAACGAAAGACGCCCGCTCCGCCGGCGTTGAGCACCACCGGAGGGTCATCGGTGATCTCGATCGCGTCGTCGCCTAAGAGGTGGCGGCTCGCCGCGCCGCCCTTCAACGACCTGGTGAAGACCGGCGTCAGCCAGGTGGTGCCGATGGCGCTCTCGGCGAGGGAGGGCCCGTAGGCAAAAGGCTGCTGGCTGATCTTTCCGTTCTCCAACGACACCATCGGGTGACCGCCCTGGAGGATGAACGAATTCATGAGGTCTCGTACGGGCTGGCCCGACACTTCTTCGAGCGCGTCCCACAGGTCGGTGGTGACGGTGTTGGCGTAACTGTGCTTGGCCAGGTAGAAGCGGATGCCGTCGCGGTAGACCTCTTCACCGAGGTAGAGCTCGAGCATGCGCAGCACCGAACCGCCCTTCTCGTAGGTCAGCACGTCGAACATCCCGCGGGTGTCGTCGGGCGAGATCACCTCGTACTCAATGGGACGCGTCGTGTGCAGCCCGTCCACTTGCAGGGCGAGATCGCGCTGTATGGCGAAGTCGACCCAGGTCTTCCACTCGGGGCGAAAGGCTTCGATGCACAGCGCGGCGCAGAACGTGGCGAACGCTTCGTTGAGCCACACTCCCTCCCACCACTCCATGGTCACCAGGTCCCCGAACCACATGTGGGCCAGTTCGTGCGCCACGACTTCGCCGACGCGTTGCTTCTCGGTGAGCGACGCGGACGCGAGGTCAACCAGCAGCGCGGTGTCGCGGTAGGTCACCAGTCCCAGGTTCTCCATCGCGCCGAAGGCGAAGTCCGGAATGGCGATCATGTCCATCTTTTGACCGGGGTAGGCAATGTTGAAGTACTCCGCAAAGAAGCGCAGCGAGAAGGCGCCGCACTCCAGCGCCAGTTCGGCCAGGTGCGCCTTGCCGGGCGGGAAGATGATGCGCAGCGGCGTCCCGTCGACGTCGAGCGTCGGCGTTTCTTCGAAGGGCCCCACCACGAAGGCCACTAGATAGGTGGACATTTTCATCGTCGGCGCGAAACTGACCGAGCGCGTGCCGTCACCGAGATCAGCGCTGGCGATCTCGGGCGAGTTGGAGTAGGCGGCCAGGTGGCTCGGCACGACGAGGTTCACCTGAAAGGTGGCCTTGAGGGATGGCTCGTCCCAGCAGGGAAAGGCCCGGCGGGCGTCGGAGTGTTCGAACTGCGTGGTGGCGATGGTGTGGACCACGCCCGCCTCGTCGGTGAAGGTCGAGCGGTAAAAGCCCACCAGCAGGTCGTTGAGATGGCCGGTGTAGGCAATCTCGAGGGTCGCTGGTCCGACGGGCAACTCCTCGTCAAAGGAGAACGTGGCGGTCTCGTAGGTCTCGTCGTGTTCGGGCACGTTCGATCGCGCGGTCGTGTCGCCGGCGCGAAGTTCGGCGACGCTCAGGTCCAGATCGAGCGAGTGTAACGTGAGCGACGTAGTCGGTTCGCGAATATCAACGTCGATTTCGACCCGCCCGGCGAAGGCCGCCGTGTCCAGGTCCGGGGTGATGAAGATCCGGTAGGCCGAGGGAATTACGTTTCGGGCGAGACGGTACGGGTTAGAAGAAGAACTCATATTTCAATACCATAGGTCCAAAAGTTCTACGCTCACTAAGTGACAATTCCGCCGACGCCCGTTTCACTACGCGTGAAACCCGGTCCCAGTCGACTCGCCGTGACGGGAATTGGCAACGCCATGCTCGACATTATTTGTCGAGATTCGCACGAGGTCTACTCGACGTTAGGACTCGTCAAATCCACTATGACCCTGATCGACGAGGACAAACTCGACACGTTCTACCAGGCCATGGGACCGACCATTCAAACGTCGGGCGGATCGGTGGCCAACTCCATCGCCGGCGTAGCGGCGCTGGGGGGCACGTGCGGCTACATCGGTAAAGTGGCCGACGACGAGTTCGGCGAGCGCTTCACGCACGACCTGCGTTCGATGGGAGTGGAACTCGACCTGGCCATCGCGCGCGACGGCGAAGGCGTGACCGGACGGTGCCACGTGTTCATCACCGACGACGCGCAGCGCACCATGGCCACGTACCTGGGCGCGTCCAATCAGCTGCGCGTGTCCGACATCAACGAGACGCTGATTGCCCGCTCGGAGATCACCTACGTGGAGGGCTACCTGTACGATCTGCCCCCTGCCAAGGAGGCCATTCAAAAAGTCGTCGACTTCGCGCACGTGCACGACTCGATGGTGGCGCTCTCGCTGTCGGACATGTTCTGTGTCGATCGCCACCGCCGGGACTTCCTGGAACTAGTGACCCACGACGTCGACGTGCTGCTGGCCAATCACGACGAGATACTTTCGCTCTTTCAGGCCCAGACGCTCGAACAGGCCTTCGGCTTGCTGGAGGAGCTGGGCGTCTTGGCCGTCGTGACGCGCGGCCCGTTGGGCGCCGACGTAGCGACCGTCTCGGGTGTCGTCAACGTGCCCGCGCACGAGGTTGAGCACGTGGTTGATCAAAATGGCGCCGGCGACATGTTCGCATCCGGCTTTCTCTATGGTCTCGCCCTGGGCGCCGACCCCGTCGAGGCGGCCGAGCTCGGATCACTCTGCGCCGGAGAGATCATCGCGCACCTGGGGGCGCGACCCGAGAGCGATCTCGAGGAGCTGGCCATCGAGGCGGGGCTGCTCTAGAGGCCCTGCGCGTCGAGCTCGGCGTCGAGTTCCTTGGTTCGCACTGCCTCCCAGCGCACCCACGCCACGGCGATGGGAATGCAGGCGAGCAGCATCAGCGCGTCGCCCCCGATCCACATCACCGCACCACCCAAGTGCACGTTGGCGAGAATGGATGATTTCGTCGATCCCAGTGGCGACGAGGTGAGGTAGCTGGGGAAGGGGTCGTGCGTCGTCATGTCGAGCGCCAGTCCGGTAAAGGTGTCGACGGGAACGGCCGCCATCACGAAGACCAGTCGCAGGCCCGGATGGAGCGTGAAGCCCCGCTCCAGCCCGAAGGCCGCGCGAAAAAAGAGATAGCCCACCACGAGAAAGCCGATCTGCTCGAGGTGGTGAATCCACTCGTGCTCCAACATCAGATTGAATAGCCCGGTGAGATGGGTGACGGGAATGAAGACGAAGTAGAGGACGAACGCGAAGAGGGGGTGGGTGACCGCCTTCATGAGGTCACCGTCCAAGAACGAACGCAATTTTGTCGTTCCTACTTCGTGGGCCAAGTCGAGGGGCCGGCTGAGCGCGAAGAATGGTGCCGCGACCATGATCAACAAAAGGTGCTGGATCATATGGTCACTGAAGTACTCCATGTCGTAATAACCAATGACCGACTCGGTCGCCACGAACGTGACCAGCAGTCCGCAAAGAAACATCACCGAGCACCACCGGGGCCAGTGCGCGGCCCGGCGAGTGGCCCACCAGTAGAGAACTCCCGCGCCAATTAAAAGAATTAAGGGAATAGTCCCGAGATGCCACAAGTTCAAGTGTCGCCACGAAAACTGCGTCATCGTCATTGGTGGCATTGGTGCATCTTAGAACGGCCAGTCGTGAACGCGGCCGTGCTCGGTAGAGTGTCTCCGTGNNTCCGTGAAGTCGAAGTATTTTTCCCCTCGGGCAATTGGATTGCATTTCGCCGTGATTGTTTGGATCGCACTGTGCGTCACCGCCGCGTGGTGGCAGGTGGGACGGGCCATCCAAGGCAACGGTCTCAGCTACATGTATTCGATTGAATGGCCCGCCTTTGCCTTGTTGGGAGTGCTCGGTTGGTACGCGTTGCTCAACCAGGAAAAGGCCACCGAACATGAAGAGCAGGCCCGACGTGACTACCAAGACAAGATGCGCGCCCAGGCCCTGGCCGCTCGCAACGCGAGCAGCGAACCGGAAGACCCTACGCTGGCGGCCTACAACGACCATCTGGCCGAAATCTCCACCGAGCCGA
>PLXU01000118.1 GCA_003151555.1 Acidimicrobiaceae bacterium
TCTGGCCCTGGGCCGCCATCTGCTCAAAGATGGGCTCTTCGGCGGCGGGGTCGTTGCTGGGGTCGACTTCACAGTCGCCCCACGAGGTAGTGATGATGGTCGCCGTATCGTCATCGGCCATTTGCTGGTAAATATCGGTCGGTCCCGACCCCGAGTTAGGACCGGCGTACACCTCGATACTGGCTCCCGGGGCTAGGCCAGCCGGCTGCTCGACGTCCATCGTGGCTTCGTCGCTGTAGCCGCCCTTGGCCCCGCCGTCCACGTTGACGGTCGTCGGGGCTGTCGTGATGCCGTAACAGCCGAAGTACGTCGCGACGTCGCTGGGATCGTAGAGGCCCAGTTCGTAGATGCCGATGGTCTGACCCGTGCCGTCATCGCCGTTGGCGTAGGCGGTGCTGAGCCCGTAGAGCTGGGCCTCCTGCTGCAGGGTGAAGCCACCCAACGAGTTGGGCGTCGTGCTGGTGGGGCTCGCGCCGGCGGACGCGCCGGCGCACGACGTCACCGACGTCGCGTGCGCGACCGCGCGACTCTTTAGTGCGTAGCTCTTGGGCGTCACCACCGAGGAGAGTCCGGCCACGCCCGCCACGTCGTGGGCCACGGAGGCGGGCAGGGTGGCCTTGGCCACGAACTGCGCTGCCAACGCACCGCTACCCAGTCGCACGGTGGCGACCGACGCGTCAAAGGCCCGGGCGATGTTGGTGGTGCGTCCACGTACTCTCAAGATCACGTGGCCCGCGCTGAGCGAACCGACGTGCAGACCAAACTTCGTGAGGTAGGACGTCACCGCCGAGACGGTCGAGGCGGTGGCGCCAAAGTCCAACGCGTACTGCGCGGGCGAGAGGTAGTGGTGGTAGTTGGGCGACGCGGTGTTGGACAGGCTCGCGATGAAGGAGGCCAGCGCCGCGGGGTGCGCCTGGGTGAGCGCCACGTCGAAGGAGGCGGTGATGGGCGTGTTGACGACGGTGTCACTCGAGGGGATCGGCGCCGCGCTCGCGACGTCCAGTCGAGGCTCGCCCGCCGTGGCCGAGGCAATGGGCAAGGTGAAGGCCGCGAGGGCCGCGCTAAGCGCCACCAACGACCAGGCGGAGCGGGTGGCGCGACTTAGCATTACTCCAGCCTAGGAAGGAAATGTCACCGGTCCGTTGACCGGGGGTGCTTCTGACGCAACTGTTCAACAATTCTTACTTAGTGCGGTACCCGCGGCGGCGTAGCGGGCCGACAGGTCACCGCATTCGGCGCAGATGGACTCTGGTATGAGCCCCGCCTTGATCAACCACCCGAAGACGGTGCAACCGAGGCAGTAGCCGAGAAATCCCTCCAGCGACGCCGCGACCATGAGCGCCAGGAGAATCCAACGCGCGACCGAGAAGCCCACGCTCAGCCAGACAATGGTCGCGGACAGGCTAAAGGCCAAACCCATGGCCTGGGCGAAACGTTTGGGCGGCCCGGGTACCGACTTCTGCCAGGCCTTGATGCGCGGACCGGTGACGCGCGTCGCGAACTGGCCCAACGGCGAGAGCGTCGGCCCGGTCGCCACACGGGCCACGAAACCGTAGGTGATCGCAATCAGGAGCCAGGCCCAATTGGTGAAGAACGCCAGCAGCGACATGGCGAGCACGCCGAGCGCGACGGTTCGCGCCGCGGCGTCGTTGACCGGGTTGGGGAAGGAGAAGAGTTTCTTCATCCCACAAATCTTATAGAAATAATCAACTAATCGAGCGACTATTTTCCCAGCGCCAAATAAATGGTCGTCGCCACTCCGGTCGCGACCACCAGGGCGCGCACCACCTTGGGTGACAACCGCTTGATGAGTCGGGTGCCGAGCCAGCCGCCGATCAGCGTGCCGATGAGCAGCATGTAGACGGCGTCGAGGGCGAGGTGGCCGCGGACGATGAAGATCAGCGCGGCGATGGAGTTGATAATCATGGAGAACACGTTGCGAATGCCCTGCAGCTCGTGGATCTCGAAGGGCAGCGACACGGCCATGACGGCGAGTAGGACAATTCCGAGTCCGGCGCCGAAGTAGCCGCCGTAGATCGAGGAAAGAAAGATCCCCACGTAGAGGGCCCAACGACGGGCCCCCCGGGTGTGGTCGATGTGGGCCAGGCGCTTGGTGATGCGCGGCGCGAGCGCGAACAAGACGGTGGCCGCGCCGATGAGCCAAGGCACGACGCTGCGAAACGTGTGCGCCGAGCCGAGCAGCAACAGGGTGCAGCCCACGGCGCTGCCAAAAACGCACGACGGCACGAGGGAGCGGATGAGTTGGCGGTGCTCGCCGAGTTGCAACCGGAATCCGCGAATGCCGCCGAGGTAACTCGGCACCACGCCCACCGACGTGGAGACGTTGGCCTGCAGGGCCGGGATGCCCATGGCCAGCAGCGTCGGAAACGTGAGGAAGGTCCCTCCTCCGGCGATGCCGTTCGCGACGCCCCCGGCGATACCGGCGGCTAAGAAAATTATCAGTCGCCAACCCAGTGGCAATGAGGCGGCGAGCATCACCCCCAGACTACGAGAGGACAATTCGTGACTTAGGGCATAGGGTAATGCTGTGCCTTTGGTCACCCATCCTCTAGCGTTAGTTGCGTGCATCTTTTGAGCGGTGAGTTGATTGTCCCGCGTGACGCTCCCGACGACCTCATCCGTGCGGCCGGCGGCATTGTCGTGCGCCACGCGAACGGCGGACTAGTCGAAGTCGCCTGCATCTTTCGTGAAGCTCGTGGTGACTGGACCTTTCCCAAGGGCAAACTCGACGAGGGAGAAACGTTCGAGCAGGGTGCCTTGCGCGAGGTCTTCGAAGAGATCGGCATCACGTGCAACGTGACCCGTTTTGTGGGCACCACCAACTACACCCACCGCCGCGGCAAGCCCAAGATAGTCGCCTACTACCTCATGAGCGCCGGCGAGGGCGAGTTCTTCCCCAACGCGGAGGTCGACGTGCTGGTCTGGTTGGCGTTAGAAGAGGTGCGCGAGCATCTCACCTGGGACCGCGACCAGGAGCTGTTCGACCTCGTGCTCGCCATGCCCGAACTGCGCGCGCTCGAAGCCTCCTAACGTACCCGTTCTAAGAAGGAACGCGTCGACTCGTGCTGGGCGTGGTTGAAGATCTCGTCGGGCGTTCCCTGTTCGACCAGCACGCCGTTATCCAAGTAGGCCACCTGACGCGCGACGTCACGCGCGAAGTTCATCTCGTGCGTCGCCACCAGCATCGTCGTGCCGTTGGCCGCGAGGTCGCGCAGCAGGTCCAGCACCTCGCCCACCAGCGTCGGGTCGAGGGCGCTCGTCACCTCGTCCAGTAACAGCAACGCCGGGCGCATNNGCCCCGCACCGGTCCCAGCAGGATGTTGTTGAGCACGCTCAGGTGGGGGAAGAGGTTAAAGGACTGAAAGACCATGCCGATGTGGCGACGCACGAGATCGGGGTCGATGTGCTCGACGAGCAGCGACTGACCGAAGAGCGAAATAGTGCCGGCGTCGATGTTCTCTAGGAGGTTGGCGCAGCGCAGCAACGTCGACTTGCCCGATCCGGACGCGCCGATCAGGCAGACCACTTCGTGACGGTGCAACTGCAGGGACACGCCGCGCAGTACCTCGTGGTCGCCGAAGCGCTTGACGACGTTGTTGAGGTCGAGCACGACCTCGTGGGAGGGGTACGCGCTCACACGAGCGACGCCAGTCGTCGGCGACGGTCCCGGTCGAGCAGTCCGTCAGTGAAGCGGGTCAGGGGAATGGTGATGGCCAGAAAGAGCAGCGAGGCGACCACCAACCCGCTGCCGTTGAAGGTGGCCGATTCGTAGATCTGCGCGGCCCGGGCCGCCTCGATGGCGCCCAACACCGACACGAGGGCGGTGTCCTTCTGCAGCGAGATGAAGTCGTTGAGCAGTGGGGGAATGACGGTGCGCACCGCCTGGGGCAGCGTAACGCGGCGCATGATGGTGGCGTGGGTCAGCCCCAGTGACCGCGCGGCCAGGATCTGGCCGTTGGGCACCGAGTAGATACCGGCGCGAAAGACCTCGGCCACGTAGGCCGTGTAGGTGATGGTGAGTGCCATGCACCCGTAGACGTCGGGTGATTGGTTCGAGAGGAAACCGAGTCCCATTGAGGGCAAGCCAATGCCGACCATGAAGACCACCAGCAAGAGGGGAATGCCGCGAAAGACGTCGGTGTAAGCGGTGGCCAGCACACGAAACGGCAGCAGCACCGGCGAACGGCTCACGCGAATCCACGCGACGGCGAGACCAAGTATCAAGATCAGCACTTCGCAGAGCAGGCACATCCAGATATTGGTGAAGAATCCGCGCCCGACTGACAGCAATCCGTTCTGGGGGTGGCCGATAAATGACTGCCACATGTCGTGGCCGTTGAAGAAGTAGTAGCGCACGCTGGCCGATCCGGGGGCCCAGAAGAAGATCGACACCAGCGCGCCAATGAGCACGACGCTCGATACGGTGCTGGCGACGAGTCCGCGTCGTCCGACCAGGATCCGCCGATGACGGGGCGTGAAGAGGTTAGGTGTCGACGTACTTTCGTCAGTGCCCAGCGACACGGCCGCTAGGGCTTAATGACCGGAACGCTGGTGTAGATGTTCAGCCACTTGTTGGTCAGCGCGGCCAGCGTACCGTTGGCCTTTAAGGCATTGATCGCGACGTTGACGCAACCGACCAGCGGGTTGCCCTTTTTAAAGAGCAGGCCGTAGTGCTCGCCGGTGCTCGGAAACTGACCGACCTGGACGCCGTCCACCTTCTTCTTCGCGTTCTTCACTTCGGACGTCGCCATGAACTGGCCGTCGGGCGTGTCGACAACGATGGCGTTGATCTGTCCGCTCTCGAGCGCCGAGACAGCGATGTCAAGCGTCGAGTAGACCCGGGTCTGCTTCGTCGGGTGAATGTTGTTGTAGATGTAGGCCAAGCCGGTGGTACCGATCTGGTCGCCGTAGAGGTAGGTCTTTAGCTGCGCCTGCGTGTGCTTCTTGGCCACCACGCTGCCCTTCAGCGCCACGATTGACTGGGTCACGTCGTAGTAGCTCACCGAGAAGGTGACGGCCTTGGCCCGCACGGCGGTGTAGGAGATCTCGTTGATGTCGAAGTCGAACTTTTTGGGTCCGGGCGTGTAGCTGTTGTCAAAGGGTTCGTAGGCCCAGACCACGTTGGCCTTGGACACGCCCAGTGTCTTGGCGATGGCGTAGGCCAGCGCCGATTCGAAGCCCTTGCCGTTGGTGGGCTTGTTACCGACGAACCACGGCGTGTAGACGGGGTTGTCGGTCGCCACGGTCAATTTACCCTTGCTGTACTCCTGGGAATTGATCTTCGTCTGGCACGCGGCGAGCGCCGACGACGTGGCCGCTCCCGCCGTCGCGCTCGACGTAAAGGTCACCGCGCTCAGCGCTGAAACACTGAAAAGACTGGCGAGCAGTAGTCGAAAAGAGCGCATATGTTTTCCCTCGGGTTCGTAGTGCCACTTTGTGATGTTTCAGTGTAACAATGGTCATCGCGTTCTTTTCAGTAGATTCCTGGGTGACACAACGAGTTAGTAAGATGGCTCTACTCGGAGAGGTGGGAGAGTCCGGTTTAATCCACATTCCTGCTAAGAATGCGGCCTGCGAAAGTGGGCCCGAGGGTTCAAATCCCTCCCTCTCCGCCATGAGCACCGAGCGCCGTGCGCTCGGTGCTGCCGTGTATTAAGGAGAGGCTTTGCGCTANNGTCGCCAACACCTGCGCGTTCATCGAAGCGGCCCGCGAGGAGTCCATCGAGACGGTCCTCGAACTGGCCGAGCGCAAATCGAGCGGAGCCCGCCTGGTGGTGACGGGCTGCATGGCCGAACGCTACGGCGATGAATTGGCGGCCGCGTTGCCCGAGGTCGACCTGGTCGCCGGGTTCGGCGAGAGCTTCAGTGAGCTGGCCACGACACCGGTCACGCTGCGCCGTCGCTCCACGCCGGCCTTCGACCTGCTCAACCTGCCGCGTCCAGCGACCTCCACGCCGTGGGCCTACGTGAAGATCGCCGAGGGCTGTGATCGACGCTGCGGCTTTTGCGCCATACCGAGTTTTCGCGGCGACCAACGTTCACGCTCCACCGAGGAGATCCTGACCGAGGCGCGCGCCTTGGCGATGGGCGGCGTGAAGGAGCTGGTGCTGATTGCCCAGGACCTGGCCAGCTGGGGGCACGACCGGCGCCGCGCCGGGCGCGGTGAGGCCGTAGAAGTGCTCGACGAGGGCGGCACGCAACCGCTGATTGAACTGACCAGGGTGCTGAGCCAAGAGATCGAACGGGTCCGCCTGCTTTATCTCTACCCGTCGGGACTGACCAGCGGACTGATCGAGACGATCCTCGCGTCCGGCGTGCCCTACTTCGACCTCTCGCTGCAGCACGCGTCGCGTCGGATGCTGCGCGCCATGCGTCGCTGGGGCAGCGGCGAGCGCTTCTTGGAACGCATCGCGGTTATCCGGGCCGCCGAGCCCGATGCAACCTTTCGCTCCTCGTTCATCCTGGGCTACCCCGGCGAGACCGAGGANNTGGGCCGGCTTCTTCACCTTCTCCTCCGAAGAGGGCACCCTGGCCAACGGACTCGATCACCAGGTCCCGGCCGAGCTGGCCCTGGAGCGACTGCGCGAAGTGAGCGAACTGCAAGACGCCATCACCGCGCGGCGCCGCGACGAGATGGTGGGCACCCGCCAGCGGCTGTTGATTGATTCGCCGGGCGTTGGTCGTAGTGTGCGGGAGTGCCCCGAGATTGACGGCATCGTGATGGTGGAACCGTCCGTGGCGGTGGGAGAATTCGTAGACGTAACGATCGTGGCGAGCCACGGCACGGACCTGGAGGCGGTGTTGGTATGACCACTGATGACCGCACCTACGGCGAGAGCGCCCTCTTGACCCCGGCCAACATGATGACGGCCTTTCGCATCGTCATCGCGCCGGTGTTTGTCTACCTCATCGTGGTCGACCGCATCTCGTGGTGGACTTCGGTCGTCGGCATGTCGGCCGCGGCGTCGGACTACTTCGACGGGATCGTGGCGCGCCGTCACGGCACCACCCGCTCGGGCGCCTTCCTCGATCCGTTGGCCGACAAGATCATTGTCTTGGGCGCCCTGTACGCGCTCATCCTGTCGCGGCCCCACGGGCTCAAGAGCTTCATCATCCCAGCCGTACTTATCACGCTGCGCGAGATCTGGATGAGCGTCTTTCGCGCCAAGTCGGCGAAGAAGGGCATCTCGATCCCCGCGAGCAAGCTGGCCAAGTGGAAGACCTTCACCCAGGACTGGGCGATTGCCTTCTGCGTGCTGCCCATCACGGCCCACCACACCTGGTTGGGCGTGGCGACCATTTGGATCGCCGTTGCCATGACGCTCTACACCGGGTGGAAGTACTACGTCGACGGCAGAAGGGCCACGCTCGGTGCGCGTTGAGATCGTCGCCGTCGGCACGGAGTTGTTGCTCGGTCAGATTCCCGACACCAACTCGCAGTGGCTTGGCGAGCGTCTGGCCGCCAACGGCATTGCCTCGCACTTCCACCAGCACGTGGGCGATAACCACCAACGCATCGTCCTGGCCTTTCGCACCGCGCTCGCGCGTAGCGACGCGGTAATCGTCTGCGGCGGGCTCGGACCCACCCAGGACGACATCACCCGGGCCGCCCTGGCCGAAGTCATGAACGTGCCACTCGATCGCAACGAAGAGGTCGTCGAGACGATCCGCACCATGTTCAACACCCGGGGCCGAGAAATGCCCGACAACAACCTGCTGCAGGCCGACGTGCCGCGCGGCGCGTCGCTCATCAGGCAGACTCGCGGCACGGCGCCCGGGCTCATCTGCCCGGTGGGCCAGAAGGTCGTCTACGCCGTGCCGGGCGTGCCCTACGAGATGACTGACATGTTCGAACGCGCGATCTTGCCCGACCTGGTGGCGCGACAGATCGCCGCCGGGACGACGTCGGTGATCACCAGTCGGGTCCTTCGCACGTGGGGCGCGAGCGAAT
>PLXU01000167.1 GCA_003151555.1 Acidimicrobiaceae bacterium
CTGATCGAGGCGTTGGGGTCGTCACACCAGCGGGTGCGTCGTCTTCGACGCCTCGTGCAAAAGCGTTCGCTGCGATGGAGTGAGGGGGTGTGCGTCCTCGAGGGTCCCGACCTCGTCGAGGCGGCCCTCGACAGCGCGGTGGAGTTCGAAGCCCTGTACGTGGACGCGGCGGCAACCACCCACCCGGCGACGAGCGAAACCGTGGCCCGCGCGACGAAGGTCGGTGTGCGCGTGTTCGCCCTGGCGAGCGGCGTGCTCGAAAAGATCGCGGAAGCCAGCACGCCCCAGCCCCTGCTCGCCGCCGTGCGATTTGCGATCACGCCGGTGACGGCGATTGACGTCCAGGGTCTCATCCTCGTCCTGCACGACGTGCGCGACCCCGGTAACGCCGGCACCATCATTCGTTCGGCCGACGCCGCCGGCGTGAGCGCCGTGGTCTTCACCGGCCAGTCGGTCGATCCCTTCAATCCCAAAACGCTGCGCGCGACGGCCGGCTCGATCTTTCACCTGCCCGTGGCGGTGAGTTCGTTCGACGAGGCATTGCAGCATTTCGTGGCCGCGGGGGCCAGGACGTTCGCCACGGTGGTGCGCGGCGGCGAGGACCATCGCCGGGTTGACTTTACGAAGGCCTCGGTCATGGTAATTGGCAACGAGGCCGACGGCCTCGACGCCCAAACCATCACCAAGTGTCAGGCGAGCGTGAGCATTGCCATGGCCGGTCGTAATGAGTCGCTCAACGCCGGGGTGGCCGCGTCACTCGTAGCCTTTGAGGCCCTCTGGCAACGTCAAGACGCGAATGGCGCGCCACCACCACCTAGCCTTACGGGGACATGACGTCCCCACCTCTCGCCGACCTGGCCGCGCAAAAGGCTGAACTTCTGGGCACGATCTCTTCGCTCCCGACGCTCGACGCCCTGCGTGAGGCCGAGCCCGCGATTGTCGGCAAACGCTCGATTCTCGCCGCCCTGCAAAAGTCACTCGGGTCCCTCGAGCCCGACGAGCGCCGCAACGCCGGGGCATTGTTGCAAGAGGCCCGGCGCGAAGTGGAGACCGCGTTCGCGCAGCGCCGCGAGATGCTCTCGCGTTCGGCGCGCGCCGAGCTGCTCGAAGCCGACCGTCTGGACCTGGGTGACGTGGTGGTGAGCGCCGTTCGCGTGCCGCCATCGCAGGGTCACCCGAATCTGGTCGCGACCACGCAACGTGAGCTCGAGGACGTCTTCGTCGGCATGGGCTTCACCGTGGCCGACGGTCCCGAAGTCGAGAGCGACTGGTACAACTTCGAGGCGCTCAATATTCCGCCCGCCCACCCCGCGCGCGGACTGTGGGACACCTTCTACGTCGAACTCGGCGAGCCCGAGACGGTGGTGCTGCGCACGCATACCTCGCCGACCCAGATCCACTTGATGGAGGCAGCGGTGGCGAACGGCACGTTGCCGATCCATTCGGTGATGCCCGGGCGCTGTTATCGCCGCGACACGCCCGACGCGAGCCACTTGCCGACCTTCCACCAAATCGAAGGGCTGGTCGTTGATCGCGGTATCAGCTTCGCCGATCTGGCGGGCGTCATTGAGACCTTCACGCGCGCGTACTTCGGCGCCGACATCGCGTCGCGACTGCGGCCCGGCTACTTCCCCTTCACCGAACCGTCGGCCGAGTTCGAAATCACCTGCACGATCTGTCGCGGAGACGGCTGTCGCACGTGCTCGCAGACCGGCTGGCTGGAACTGGGGGGATCGGGCATGCTGGATCCCGCGGTGCTGGACGCGGTGGGGATTGACGGCGAGCAGTGGAGTGGCTTTGCGTTCGGTTTCGGCATCGATCGTTGCGCGCAAATGCGCCACCAGATCGGGGACATGAGAGCGCTCATCGAGAACGACACCCGCTTTCTAAGGCAGTTCACGTGAAGATCTCGCTGAACTGGCTGCGCGAGTTCGTGGACTTACCCGAGTCGGCCAATGAGCTGCGGCCCACGCTCGACGACCTCGGTCTGGTGGTCGAGGGCATGCAGCACGTGGGTGAGGGTCTCGATGATGTGGTGGTGGCGCGTATCGATGAGATTCGAACGATCGAGGGTGCCGACCGAGTGCGCCTCGTGGTGGTCGACGCCGGTGAGGGCCCCTTGGAGATTGTCTGCGGGGCGACGAACTTCGTGGTGGGCAACCACGTGCCACTGGCGCCCGTCGGCGCCACGCTGCCGGGCGACTTCGTCATTACCCAACGCACCATGCGCGGCGTGACGTCCAACGGCATGCTCTGCTCGGGTCGCGAGTTGGGACTGAGTGATGATCATCGTGGGCTGTTGGTGCTCGACGACATGGTTACGCCACACATCGGCGTGGGCCTCATGGAGGCGCTCAGCATTGCGCGCGACGTGATCTTTGACATTTCGGTCGAGGGCAATCGTCCCGACGCGTGGTCCGTCGAAGGGGTGGCCCGCGACCTCGCTGCGCGACTGGGCCGCTCCTTGCGCCCGTCGGCGCTCGCCACGCCCAACGTCAAGACCAAGAGCGACACCTTCGCGAAGGCTTTGCTCGACGCCCCCGATCTCTGCGGGCGCCTCACGGTGTCGGTGCTGCGCGGTGTCAAGGTGGCGCCCTCGCCCGCGTGGTTAGTGCAGCGAATCGAGGGCGCGGGCATGCGGGCGATCAACAACGTGGTCGACGCCTCGAACTTCGTGATGCTCGAACTCGGCCAACCAACCCACCCCTACGACGCCGCGTACGTGGCTGGCCACACCATTCGCGTGCGCCGCGCTCACGCGGGTGAGACGCTGCAAACTCTGGACGGGGTCACGCGCGATCTGGCTAAGGCCGGTCGGGGACTGGGCGACACGGGGGACGACTGCGTCATCGTTGACGGCGACGNNATCAGCGACACCACCACCGACGTGCTCTTAGAGGCGGCCTTCTTTGACCCCATGACCGTCGCGCGCGCGTCGAAGCGTCACGGTCTTCGAAGTGAGGCTTCCAACCGATTTGAGCGCGGGGTCGATCCCCACCTGGCCCCGCGTGCCGCCGCCCGCTTCGTCGAACTATTGCGTGAGAGCAGCCCCGCACTGCAATGGCTGGCCGATCCCTTGGACGTGTGGGGAGAGGTCCCGACACCGCCGGTCATTGAACTGCGCGCCGGTGACATTGAACGCGGCCTGGGAGTGGCGATTTCGTTCGATGAGTCGAGCGTCATCCTTCGCGCCTTGGGCTTCCGCGTCGAGGCGAGGGCCACGAGCCTCTTCGTCACGCCGCCCTCGTCACGGCTCGATGTTCGCGACGGCGTCGCCGGGCGCGCCGACGTGATCGAGGAGATCGCGCGGCTGTACAGCTATCTTCGCCTGCCTCGCCACACGCCGACCTGGCCGGAGCCGGG
>PLXU01000187.1 GCA_003151555.1 Acidimicrobiaceae bacterium
GGATGGCCTTGAGCATCTGCGTCTCGGTCACCCGTGGATTGAGGATCAGGGCGGTATCGTAGTGCGCGGGGTCGAGCTCGTTGAGGAACGCCTCGCACCGCTCGGCCTCATCTGTCTCGCCGATCGCAGTTGCCGCGCCGCGTAGCGCGTTCAACGAGCGCAGGAAGCCCGGGTTCGAGATCTCGGCCGCGTACACGCGTCCAGAGCCGCGCCAGCCCGCTCGGCGGAGCGCGTCGAGCCCCCGGTGGTATCCCACGCGGGCGTACGCGTACGACGCGACCGGCTCGTCGGCTGCCTCCGCGAGGCCGGCCCATGCCTCGAGGAGCGACGGCCATCGGGCCGCGACGCCGCGCAGCCGGGTGGCGTCCCCGCCCGCGGCATCGAGCGCCGAGCGCTGCTCGGGCGTCGGGCCGGGAAGGGTCGTTCCCTCGGCGTGGCTGCTGAACGTCACGGGGTGGACCTCTGTCATCTCGGGATCACGAGGGCATGTTACGGACCCTCGGGCCAAGGCGCGCTGACGTGGACGTCGCCGAGTCGCGCGCGCGACCGAACCAGTTCGCCCGGCAGCTGTTCGCGGGCCTGCCCAAGCGCTACAACCTGCTGGCCGAGCTCTTGTCGCTCGGCCAGGACCGCCGGTGGCGAGACGAGATGGTCGCGCACGTCGCAGGTGGCTCCTTGGGACGGATCCTCGACGTCGCCTGCGGCCCCGCAGCCGTCACGCGCGAGCTCGCGAGCCGGACGAGCGCGCAGGTGGTCGGCCTCGACCTCAGCGTCGACATGCTCGCCGAAGGCGCCGCCAACGTGTCGAGGGCGGGGCTCGGCGACCGCGTCTCGATGGTGCTCGGGCGGGGCGAGCAACTGCCGTTCGAAGACGCCGCCTTCGACGGGCTCACCTTTACCTACCTGCTGCGCTACGTCGCCGACCCCGCCGCCACGATCGCGGAGCTGGCACGCGTGGTGCGACCAGGCGGTCCCATCGCCAGCCTCGAGTTCGCGGTTCCGACCTCGCCCGGGTGGAAGGTGCTGTGGTGGTTCTACACGAGGGCCGTGTTGCCGTTGGGCGGCCTCATCACGGGTGGCAAGGGATGGTGGGACGTGGGACGCTTCCTCGGACCCAGTATCTCTAAGCACTATCGGTCCTATCCGGTTGACTGGACCGTCGGCGCCTGGGAACACGCGGGTGTAGAACACGTTGAGCATCGATCGATGAGCCTCGGTGGGGGCTTGGTGATGTGGGGTTATCGCTCCGCATGACGATGCCGAAGACTCGCTTCAACAGGGCCCAGGCCAAGGGTCCGGCGTACTACGCTCAGCCCCGATTTCTGACCAGTCCGGTCCTGCGCGATTGGTGGACGGTGCTACACCCTCCCTACACCCTGTGGCACCTGTCCTACGTGGTGATAGGCGCCTGCCTCGTGGGCCCCGTGAACGCCGTGCGTCTGGTGGCCACGTTGGTGGCCTTCTTCTTGGCCGTGGGCATCGGTGCGCACTGCCTCGACGAACTGCACGGACGGCCACTGGGAACGTCGATTCCGGCCCGTCAACTCGTTGTCGCCGCGACGCTTGGCATCAGCGTGGCGGTGGCCTTAGGGGTGCTGGGCATGATCAAAGTCAGCCCCTACCTGGCGATTTTCATCGGCGTCGGGGTCCTTCTCGCGGTCGGGTACAACCTCGAGATGTTTCATGGTCGGTTACACACGGACGGGCTCTTTGCGCTGGGATGGGGCGCGTTCCCGCTACTCACGGCATACTTTGCCCAGCACGCTCGATTGAGTCCGGCCAGCGTCGTGGCGGGTCTCTTCGCGGCGCTCCTGTCCCAGGCCCAACGCCAGCTGTCATCACCAGCGCGCGAACTACGCCGCAAGACCAATTCAGTCGAGGGAAGCGTCGCGCGCATCGATGGATCGATCGTGCCGATCGACAAGGATTCAATGCTTCACCCCCTCGAACAGGCACTCCGTTCGCTGTGCTGGGCGGTCGTCGTGCTGGCGATCGCTCTCGCGTTGGTGCAATTTCGTCCTTGGTGAGCGATTCGGGCCGTACTAGCCCGTGGTCACACCGATTTGCACTGATTCGACGTGCAAGACGAGTGGCCCATGGTGCGAGCAGGCGACGAAGGGGAAGGGCACGAGTTTGGACGCCGTCTGGTTGGGCGGGTAGACGCGCAGTCCCGCCGCCGCGACTCGCCGACAGGTGGCGCTCGGGTAGTTGCTGGCGTCGGAGATCTGCAACACCACCGTCGCCGTGTTACCTGTCCGGAATCCGTCCAGACCGGCATTCGCGGACCCGCTCAAGAGGGTTATGAGTGCCGTCGGGTGTTGAAGGTCGTGACTGGCCGCGCTGCCGAGCTGCTGGCCGGCCACGCTCATTGCGGACACGCCGGGATAACCAATGAGTGAGCAAGAGTGGGCCGACAGGTTTGTGAATTCGAGGTTGTAATAGGAACTACCCGCCGCGCCGCTTCCCGTGGTGTCGAGCCACACCACTAGTTGGGCCGTCGTGCACCTGGGCACGGTTGTAGCAGCGCCGACTATCGTCGTGCCGCTCGATAGCACGATGGTGCTCAACCCGGTCGCGACGACCAGCGTGGCACCAACAATGCTCGCTAATTTGCGAAGTGAAAATGGGGAAAAAATCATCCGTGGTCGCATAGAAAACCTCCTTCGACTCGCAATAGACGGTACTAGAGGCATCTGAGATTTCTCTGGGAACGATGTTGCAATTCAGTTACATTCGACCTCGATTGCGCAAACAGTCGAGTAAAAGTGCGGCGGTTTCGCGGTGCCGCGCCATCTGGTCGGACCAACGCAGTGAACATGAGTTCAGCGCGTGAAGGACCGTTGAGTACGTCGTGGGCAACGATGCGATACGTAGTCGCTCGTGCACGGCGACCTAACTACTGACGTGGCGCCGTTCAATCGGACCACGACTTCAGATCCACCTCATTCGCGCACGAACAGGTCCATCCGCCAACTGCCGGTCAATTCGTAGTCGCAGAGATCGGCGGTCAATGAGCACATGACGTTGAGCACGATCGTGGCCGGCGTGTCAGGCTCGACGTCGAGTAGGAGACCGCGTTGGTTGTGGTCTTGGCGCACCCGAAAGTTCGCGCCGGCGAGCAGTGTCGCGATTCGTTCGCGTCCCAGCCGGCCTCGGGTGTGCAAGAGACCGAGCGACGAGGGTTGGGCGACACCCTGGCGAGGTGGCGCTGAGACGAGCGACGCCACGGTGACACCCTTGCTCACCCAGAGTCCGAAGCCGTTCATGGTGAGGTCTTTCGCGTCTTCATCGACACCCGGAATGACGTTGCACCAACCCTTGCCCGACGCGACGGAGTCCATGGCGACCAACGCATCGGCGCGATCGCTCGAGAAATGCAGTTGGCTTCGGGTGGTCACCAACACTCCTTGGCTATTGGGCGTCGCGCCAGCATGTCCACCGACATTCCTCGTGGCGCTTTCTTCTACCGCGATGCTAGGCGGTGTGATCCGCTGCGCACGGGGAGCACGCGGATGTTTCCTAACACAGTCGACTCTCGTCTTGCCCCGGACGTGTCGCCTCGCGTGCACGGAGAGCCTTCACTCATCTCATTTCCATCGATCCACTTCGCGGGTCACGCCGGTTCGGGAGAGTCCGAAAGGCTGACCTTAGATTTGCCGTAGCGTCGGCGAAAGAGGTAGTACGAGACCGCGCCGCCCATGATGGGCAGCCAGTACGAAGCGAGTCGGTAGGCCAAGGTGGCTAACACCGCGCGGCTGGGCTTGACGCCGGCGAGTATGAGCAGGCCGCTGAGCGAAGCCTCCACGATCCCCAGCCCGCCCGGGGTGAGCGGAATAAGCGCGACTACCGCGGTTGCGGCATAGGCGAGCAGCACCAGCGGGGGATTGGGCTTGGCCCCGGTGGCGTACAGGGCCGACAACAAACAGAGATAGTCGAGACCGATGCGCCCGGCCACCAACAGGAGGGCGGTGCG
>PLXU01000124.1 GCA_003151555.1 Acidimicrobiaceae bacterium
GCATCGGCCTGATCGGGCCGAATGGTGCCGGCAAGACCACGGTGTTCAACCTGATCAGCCGGATTTTCACGACGGGATCCGGGCGGATCCTGTTCGACGGTCACGACATTACGCGGGTCCGACCGGATCGCGTCGCCGATTTCGGCATCGCTCGCACGTTCCAGAACATCAATCTGTTCGAGAATGCGACGGTGCTGGAGAATCTCATGCTTGGCCGGTATCGGCATGACCGGACATCTCTTTTGCAGCAAGCCCTGTTCACGCCGGCCGTGCGCCGCGAAAAACATGCCGACCGCGCGAAAGTCGAAGAGATCATCGAGCTTTTGGAGCTCGAAAAATATCGCGACAGCAAGATCGATGGCCTGGCCTATGGCGTGCGCAAAGTGGTCGAAATCGGTCGTGCACTCGCCACGGATCCCAAGCTTCTATTGCTCGACGAGCCGTCCTCCGGTCTCAACAACGAAGAGACCGCGGACATGGTGTTCTGGATCGAGGACATTAAGGAGGATCTGGGAATAACGGTTTTGATGATTGAACATGATATGGGGCTGGTCGGCGCCGTGTCGGATCGGGTGCTGGCGATGAATGCCGGCCGGGTGTTGGTCGAGGGCACACCGGAAGAGGCACGGGCCCATCCCGAAGTCATCGCCGCCTATCTCGGGGAATAAGCGGATGAGCCAGGCACCGCTGCTCAAAGTCAGCAATATCGAGACCTATTATGGTCCGGTGATGGCCATTCGCGGGGTCAGTTTCACGGTGGAAGAAGGCACCATTTGCACTATTCTGGGCGCCAATGGCGCCGGCAAGACCACGACCCTTCGCATGATTTCGGGCCTGCACCGTCCGTTCGCGGGCAAGGTCTTTCTTGAAGGCAAGGACATCACGAACTCGCCGGCGCACAAGCTGGTGGACCTGGGACTCAGTCACGTGCCCGAGGGCCGACGCATTTTCGCCACCATGACGGTTATCGAGAACTTGGAGATGGGAGCCTTTCGGCGCAAGGGCAACTACCGCGACGAGTTCGAGCACATCTTCACGTTGTTTCCTGTTCTCGGAGATCGTCGGAAGCAATTGGGCGGGACGCTCTCGGGCGGCGAGCAGCAGATGCTCGCTATTGCTCGCGCCATGATGGCCAAGCCCCGGCTCCTCTTGCTGGATGAACCCTCGCTGGGACTCGCGCCCAAGATCATCGAAGCGATCTTCAAGATCATCGTGGAGATTCGCTCCGAGGGCGTGACGGTAGTGCTGGTGGAGCAGAATGCGAACCAGGCGCTCAAGATTGCCAACCGGGGCTACGTTCTGGAGAATGGCAGTGTGCTCTATGAGGACTCGGCTTCCGCGCTCCTAGGCGATGACCGGATTCGACGGGCCTACCTAGGCAGCGAATAGTCTTGGGCGCTGAGGAGCTGCATCCCAGCGCTCAACGAGTNNTGGGTTGTGACGTGGGGGCGATCGCCAGCACGCTGATCTTTGTCATCGACGACGAGCCGGTGGTGGTGCTCAAGAGTGGCGCGTTTCGCGTTGACGTGGAGCTGTTGGGCCAGCACGCGGGCGCTACGAGCGTGCGCCAAGCCTCGCCGGACGAAGTGCGCGTTGCTACCGGCCAAGCCATCGGGGGAGTATCGCCGGTGGGATGGCCCCAAGAACTGCGGACATTCATCGACGAGTCCCTGGCGCAGTACGAGCAGGTATGGGCGGCCTGTGGAACCCCCAACGCAGTGTTCTGTACGTCCTTCGACGAACTGGTGTCGTTGACCGGCGCTACGGCCATCTCCCTTCGCCCGTCCTAGGGGCCATTTTGCACGGCGCTGGATCCTGCCTGGAGCGCAAATCCCTAATAAACGCGGGTTTTCTGGGCAGTTCTAAAAAAACTTGCAACGAACACCTGTTCGCTTTAATATATACGAACAGGTGTTCGTTCTATTAAGGGGTGTCGGATATGGCCGCAGTGGAGATGTTCGAGGAAGAAATCGCCAACAGGCAAGATTACCCACAACTGCGCCTCGTGCGCTTTGAAAGCGCGCCGACGTTACGACGATCGGGACTTCCCTTGGCGCAGCGTCGGGCGGCGCGGGCGCTGATGATGAAGCGCCGTCGGCGCACCTTGGTGGTGCTGGCGCTGCTGGTCGGGCTCACGATTCTCGCGCTGCCGGGAGTGGCCTTCGGCGGCGTGTCGGGCGGAGCGCACTCGAGCGATCTCAACAACAACGCGACGCTCGCAGCGGGCGTGGATTACGTGGTCCAGCCCGGCGACACATTGAACGCAATCGCGCGCATGATCAATCCGGCCGATCCATCACGCGCTCGCTCGGCCCTGGTGCACGAACTCGACTCGACGGTCGTGGTAGCGGGCGAGCACGTCCAAATTCCCTGAAATTTAAAGGATTTAGGTGTATCGTGAACTCCATGCGCTGTCCTTTCTGTGCGGCAGATGACGACCGCGTCGTTGACTCTCGGCTGGCCGAAGACGGGGTAGCGATACGTCGTCGGCGCGAGTGTTCGGCCTGCAGCCAGCGCTACACAACCTTCGAACGAATTGAAGAAATCGGCTTTTACGTCGTCAAACGGTCGGGCGAACGCGAACTCTTTGAACGGGCCAAGATCCTGAGTGGCGTGCGTTCGGCCAGCAAAAACCGGCCGGTGGACGAACAGGCCCTCGAGCAGCTAGTGCTGGGGATTGAAGAGGCCATGCGCCTGCTCAATCGTGACGTGTCGAGTGAAGAGGTTGGGCTGGTCACGCTGGAGGCGCTGCGCACCGTCGACGAGGTGGCCTACGTGAGGTTCGCTTCGGTGTACAAGGGTTTTGAAGGCACCGAGGATTTTGCCCGCGAGATCGGCAATCTGGTAAAAACCACCGCTCCCAAACTGCACGGCTAGGCATGCGTCTGCTTCGACTGCAACCCCAAACGGCGATGGCCATCTACGCCCACCCCGACGACGCCGACGTGGCAGCCGGGGGACTCCTGGCCCAGTGGTCGAGCGAGGGTTGCGCGGTGCACTTGGTGGTCATCTGCGACGGGGCCAAGGGTTCGCACGTGGCCAAGGCCGACTCGGCGTCGTTGCGCGGCGCACGGCGCGAGGAACTTCAGTTCGCCGCCGATCTTCTAGGCGCCGCCAGTGTGCTCGGACTGGACCGGCCCGACGGGGAGGTGGTGAACGACGAAAAGTTGCGCGAGGAGTTGGTGGGTCTCATCCGCACACACCGTCCCGAAGTGGTCCTCGGTCCCGATCCCACCGCTACTTTTTTTGGCGGGGTCTACGTGAACCACCGCGATCACCGAGAAACCGGTTGGGCGTTGTTGGACGCCGTCGCGCCGGCCGCGGCGATGCCGCTGTACTTTCCCCGCAAGGGCCCACCCCACCAGGTCCAACAGCTCTTGTTGAGCGGCACCCACGAGCCCGACGTGGTCGCCGACATCACTCGCACCATCGATACCAAGGTGAAGGCGGTGCTAGCGCACGCCTCGCAATTGGCCGGCGACGACGGTGCCATTCGTGACATGGTCTACGGACGGGCCGAGCAGGCTGGCCGTCCGGTGGGGGTTGGCTTCGGTGAAGCCTTCCGCTGCGTTGAACTCGCCTTCTGAGGACCCCTCGGTCGACGAGGCGCCGCTATTGCACGTGGACCTCGACGCCTTCTTCGCGTCCGTGGAAATCTTGGACGACCCGACGTTGCTGGGCAAGCCCGTGGCGGTCGGCGGACCGGCCAGTCGTGGTGTCGTCGCCAGTGCGAGTTACGAAGCCCGGCGCTTCGGTGTTCGCAGTGCCATGCCCACCGTGGTCGCTCGGCGACTCTGCCCCAACCTCATCGTGCTGCCCGGTCGCTTCGACCGCTACGAGGACTACTCGCGACAGTTTCACCACGTCATTCGTGACCTCACGCCGGACTTTGAACCGCTCGGACTGGACGAGGTCTTCGCCGATTTACGCAGCCTACGGTTACTCAACGTTCGCCCCATCGCGGCCGCGCAAGCGCTACGTCACCGAATCAACAACGAGCTCGGCCTCGAATGCGGCGTGGGACTCGGTCGCAACAAACTCTTCGCCAAACTGGCCTCCAAGAAGTCCAAGCCCAGAGTCGTGCAGGGCAATCTCGTCGACGGGGCGGGCGTCGTGTGGGTCAGTCCCGAACTTGAAGTGCAGTGGCTCAACGAGCTGCCGGTGCGCGCACTGTGGGGCGTCGGGCCCGCCACCGCCGCCAAACTAGAAAAGCTTGGTTTGCCCTGGGTGCGTGACCTCGTCCAGATTGATGAGAAGACGCTGGCCAGTCACGTGGGTCCGTCGCTCGCGGCAACCCTGTGGGCCTTCGCACACGGCGAGGACAACCGTGAGGTGGTGGTTGACCGGCCCGTGAAGTCGATTGGTCACGAGCAGACCTTTCTGCGATCACTGCAGGGCATGGACGAACTCGTCGTGGCGGCGCGAGCCCATTCTGCGGTCGTGGCGCGGGCCTTGCGCGGCCAGGGCCGGGTGGCGCGCACAATTTCGATCGTGGTGCGCTTCGACGACTTCACTGGCGTGACCCGGTCCCAGACCCTCTCCTTTGGCATTGACGACGAGTTTGCCATCACCGTCATTGCCGAGGCGTTGCTGGCTTCAATCGAATTGGCCCATTCCGTCCGACTCCTGGGCGTGCATGCTTCGTCCTTCATAGAGCGCAGTGAGAACCAGATGCAGCTCACGTTCGGCTTCGAGGCGACGTCGCCCAACGCCCGAGAACGCGCGCAACTGGTGTCGCGGGAGCGACAGATCAGCTACGAGGCGCTGCGCGACGCGGTGGACGACGTACGCGACAAGTTCGGTCGGGCGTCGGTGGGCACGGCCAGCGAACTTCGCGAGAGCGGCATGGAGATTGAGACCCAACGCGGTCGTCACGCGTTCGGCCCGGAGGTCTCGCCCTAGTCGTCAGGTTGGCTGCACCGTGACGAGTGTGCCGATGGGCGTGTGGGGCCAGATCGTCTGAGCCGAGGCGAACGGCATCTCCACGCAGCCGAGGCTCTGGGGCCAGCCGTAGGTCGAGCGAATGAAGCCGTGCAGGGCTGAGCCGCCCACGAAGTAGGAGATCCAGGGAATCCCCGGGTCGTCGTAGTGCGACCCGTCCGGGTTGGTGCCCGACATCGAATGGCTTTGGTAGCGCAGGTACACCGGAAAGGTTCCCAGCGGCGTGGGGTCGATGGAGATTCCAGTATTGGCGAGGGTGTGAAACTTGTACGTGCCGCCCACGTAGAGTCGCACGATCTCGGGCGATGATTCGCTCACCGTGACGTAGTTGTACGTGCTGGGATTGACTTTGTTGCTCGCTACCGCGCGCAGTAGGTCGTTCCACGTCGCCGCATTGACAACCCCGGTGGTCGGTAGATTGTTGTCGTTCTGAAAGGCCATTAGCGCTCCGCGCACAATGATGTTGTTGTTGCCTACGCCCCATAGGCCACTGAGTGAGGTGGGCAGTCGGGGATAGGCCCACGTGTAAAAGCCCGCCGCCGCTGAAGTGGGACTGNNCGTGTACGCGGTCATTGGTACGACTGGACCACTTATCACGGCCTGGACTTCTCGCGGACCTATCTTGACCCACGAGGTAACGAGCGCTGGCTTGGTCACCAGGGCGGGCAGGTTGGACAGTTTCACCGAGTGGCTGAAGGTAAGTCGAACGAGGGGCATGGAGGTGGTGACCGACGATGTGACAGTGCCCGATACTTTCACGACGTTGGTCGCGGCAACAGCGCCGGCAGTGGTCGCAGGGATCAGTGACGTCGCCAGCAACGCGAGCGTCAAAAGAGAAACAGCGTAAAAGCGTCGGAGCATCCCTCCACAATAATCAGCAATTCTGGAGTGCCCGTCAGACCTAGCATTGACCTAGACCAACTGAGGAGTTGTTGTGGGCGTTTTGGGAATAGTGCTATTGGTGATACTGGCCATCGTCGTGATCACGACGATCATCTCGATCGTCGGCACCGTGGTCTCCACTTTGACCCTTGTGTTTGAGATTGTGGCCGTGGTCGCGCTCTGCGTGCTGGTCTGGCGCTTTCTTTCAAAGAACAAGGCGAATTAGTCGGCCGAGTAGCATGGTCAGTTCTGGCGGCGTGGCCGAGT
>PLXU01000019.1 GCA_003151555.1 Acidimicrobiaceae bacterium
GGTGAGATGATCCGCGACCAGGTGCGCGGTGTCTACGGCATTGACGAAGCGGGAGTCATGTAATGCGCGTCTATTTCCGTTACGCCTTCAAGGAGACCTTCTCCAACCTCTGGCGCAATCGAATGATGACCGTCGCGGCGGTGCTGACGGTGGCCGTTTCGCTGTCGCTGGTGGGCGGGGCCCTGCTGTTAAAGCAGAGTGCGGCCCAGGCCTCCTTTCAGTGGCAACAGGGAACTCGCGTCACCGTGTGGATGCAGCCGACCGCCTCGACCAGCGAAATCACGACCATCAAGACCCAGTTGGCGGGCCTGCCCATCGTCAAGGACTGTGTCTACTTCACCCAAGCCCAGGACTTCGTCGCGGCGAAGAAGCTGCTCTCCTTGGCTGAGGCGTCCGCCCTGAGCGTGTCCGAAGTGCCGTCGTCGTTTCAGTGCGTGCCCACGGTGCCGTCCGACGCCTTTACCGTGCAATCCACGCTGTCGCACGAACCGGGCGTCTACCTCGTCACCGCGCCCAACAAGCAGATTCGCGAAATGAACAAAGTCATCCGCGTGATGCAGATCATCTTCCTGGCCCTGGCGGCGGTGCTCTTCTTCTCGGCCATGGTCCTGATCCTCAACACGATCCGAATGGCCATCTTCTCGCGGCGCCGAGAGGTCTCGGTCATGAAGCTGGTGGGCGCCACCAACTGGTTCATCCGCATTCCCTACATCACCGAAGGATTCATCCAGGGTCTGTTGGGTTCGATCGTGGCCATGGGCGCGGTGACGGCCCTGCACACGTGGTATCCGCTGCCCGTGCAGTTCAAACTGAGCACCGCGAACCTCATTGGTTCGGACGCCGTGGTGTTGATCATGGGCGCCGTCATTGGTTCAGTGGGTTCGGCGATCGCGATCCGCCGCTTCCTCGACGTTTAGTTGGCCGGCGTAAAGTCAATCGCCGCGGAGTTGACGCAGTAGCGCAGCCCCGTCGGCGTCGGTCCGTCGTCAAAGACGTGTCCCAAATGCCCACCGCACTTCGCGCAGAGGATCTCGGTGCGTCTACCAAAGAGCGAACGGTCAACCCGTTCGACGATGGTGCCCGGTTCGCAGGCGTCGAAGCTCGGCCACCCGCTGGCGGAGTCGAATTTCTGTGCGGTGCTGAAGAGTAGCTGTGCGCAGCCGCCGCAAGTAAAGACACCGTTCGCGTCCACGTGCAGCAGTGACCCGCTGAAGGGCGCTTCGGTGGCGGCTTCCCGCAGAACGGCGTAGCGCTCGGCGGATAGCTCCGCACGCCACTCCTGCTTGGTCTTTTCGATCTCGTAGGTCACGGCGCCAATGTAGCCGCGCGCCGGTGCGGGCGAGTCGTTACAAGTAGTGGGCGTGGGGCGATTCGCGAAGCGCCCGCGGGAACTCCGGCTCGTCGTCGAGCAGTCGCAGAAACGCGCCGGACAACCCTTCGGCGTCCAGACCGAGATCGGCCAGCAGCGAATCGGGGTTGTCGTGCTCGAGGAAGGCTCGCGGTACGCCGAGTATGCGAGTCAATGGGAAGGGTCGACCCAGTTCCTGGGCGCGGTTGCGCAGGGCCGAGACCATGAGCGTGCCCGCGCCGCCGTGGCGGGTGCCGTCTTCGACCGTGACCACGCGTTCGTGGGCCAACGCGTCGTCGATCATGGCGGGGTCCGGTGGTAGCACGCGCACGTCGTAGAGCGTCACCTTCAAGGCGTCTTCGCGCAGCAACTCGAGGGCCTCGTAGGCGTTCGGAGCCATTTTGCCTACGGCCAGGACGCAGAGCGACCCGTCGCCGCGCACGACCTCACGGGCCTTCAGTCCTTCGCCGATCTTGTGGTCGAAGGGTTTGGGCAGTGTCTTGGGGAAACGTATGGCGGTGGGCGTCGACATCGACAGCGCTGTCGCGAGCATGCCGGGGATCTCTTCGGCCGTCGAGGGCGCGAAGATCGTTACGTTGGGAATCGCCAGGCAGAGCGCCATATCCAGGATTCCGTGGTGGCTGGGGCCATCGTCGCCGGTGATGCCGGCGCGACTCAGGGCAAAGACGACGGGCAGATTCAAGAGGCCGACGTCCAGGTGGGCCTGGTCGAAGGCCCGCGAAAAGAACGTCGAGTAGATCGCCACCACCGGCTTGAGTCCACCCATGGCCATGCCCGCCGCCGCCGTCACGGCGTGCTGCTCGGCGATGCCCACGTCGAAGAAGCGCTTGGGAAAGCGCTCCTGGAAATTGAGCAGCCCGGTGGGACCCGCCATGGCGGCGGTGATGGCGACGATCCGTTCGTCGGTGCTGGCCATTGTGATGAGCGTGTTGGCGAAGGTCTCGGAGAAGGATTGGGGGGCGACGACCTCGTCGTCGACGCGCGGCGACAACTTGTAATCGTGCATCTTGAGGTCGTCGCTGACGGCCGGCGCGTAGCCGCGGCCCTTTTCGGTGAGCACGTGCAGGACAATGGGTCCGTCCCACTGCGCGGCGCTGCGAAGCGCCGTCTCCATCGATTCGATGTTGTGCCCGTCGATGGGCCCGACGTAGCGCACGCCCAGGGTCTCGAAGAAGGTGTGGGGAGTGACCATCTCGCGCATCACCGAGGTGAAGCCGTGCATGCCGAGGTAGGCGGCCTGGCCGACGGCCGGGATCTTGGGCACGGTCCCGCGGATCCGTTCTCGTAACTGGACGTAGGTTCGGTTGAGACGTAACGAGGTGAGCGACTCGGAGAGTCTCGAAATGGTCGGCGCGTAGCTGCGTCCGTTGTCGTTGAGGACCACGACCACTCGTTGGTTGGAGTGGCCGAGGTTGTTGAGCGCCTCGTAGGCCATGCC
>PLXU01000139.1:0-266 GCA_003151555.1 Acidimicrobiaceae bacterium
AGCGTCGTGTAGTCGGTCTGTTGGACGTGTTCTTTGATCCCAGGAATGTTGCCGACGATCGCACCCACCAAGATCTCCACCAGCGCCACCGACACGCCGATACGAATGCTCACGAACGAGGCCACCAAGGCCATGCCTATCCAAATGGCCAAGACGTAATACACGTTCATCGTTACCTCCTGTCACGGCAGGGGTACGGAACGTGCCCTACCAGCTGCCTACTTTTGCTGGTAGATGCCATTAGCTGATTTCACTCAGCGTTTTTA
>PLXU01000139.1:284-10616 GCA_003151555.1 Acidimicrobiaceae bacterium
CGCACCCACTGACCCGACTCGATGAGTCCAATCAATATCGCGTTCACGCGTACGCCCAGCGGTCCCACCTCGTTGGCCATTGCCTTAGTGAGCGCGAGCCCGGCCGCTCGCGAGGCCGTCGTCGGCGTGGAGTTGGCCTGGGGCGTTCTCGCCATGATCGCCAGCACGTTGACGATTGCGCCCTTGGTGACCTCGAGCGCCGGCAGAACCGAACGCGACACGTGCAGGGCTGCGATGACCTTCAACTCGAGATCATCACGCCACGCGTCGTCGTCGGAATTCGCCACCGACGAGCCAGACGCGCGTCCGGCGTTGTTCACCGCGCCGTCGAGGCGACCGAACTTTGTGAGGGTGGCGTCGACGAAGGCGTCCAACTGCGCGGCGTCGCGAACGTCGGCCCTGAAGCACAGCGCCGACTCCCCCAACAGGGTTTGCGCGCGCGCAAGGCGCTCCGCATCGCGTCCGCACACCGCGACCAGCGCTCCCTCGCCGACCAAACTTTGGGCCAGGGCCAGCCCCAGCCCGTCGGTGCCGCCGGTAACCAAGAAGACGCGGTCGTTCAGTTCTAGATTCATGGGCTCATATTAGGAGCGGCACTCGCCTTTCAACGTTTCCCGTCGCTAATGAGACGTCCAACGCAGGCGCAACGAGGTCGGACGGCGAAACGCGAAGCCTTCGGGAGCGCGGTGGTCCACCATTGTCAACGCACCGAGCCGTCGGTGCAGTTCGTCCAGGGCAATCGTGGTCTCGAGGCGGGCCAGATGGAAACCGAGGCAGTGATGCTCGCCAAATGAAAACGAAAGGGCACGAATCGAGTTGGATCGGTGAAGATCGAACGAGTGGGGACGCTCGAAGGTACCGGGGTCCCGATTGGCCGCGATGACTGAAATGCCAATGAATTCGCGGGCACCAATCTCCACTCCATCGAGATCCATCGGCTCCTTCGACCAGCGTTCGATGAAGGCCACCGGCGGAATCATCCGCAGCGATTCATCGACGGCGTTCGCGAGCAGCGTCGGGTCAGCCGAGATCTCACTCGCGGCCGAGGGATTTAACTGCAACAACAACAAGGTATTGGTAATCGACGCTTGGATCGTTTCCACGGCACCGAACATGATGACGCGCAACTGGGCGATCAATTCCTCTTCACTGAGGTCATTCGACACATCGATGAGCACCGTCCTCGCCAGCGAATCCGCGCTCGCCGGTGAGGCCAAACTGACTCGCAGCAGATTATCGAGTCGACCTCGCGCGAGGTCCGCGCGCCGCAACGGTTCGGGGTCACCCGTGTACTCCATCGCCGCCGCGAAGTCAGCGTAGAAGTCATTGATCTGGGCCACGTCGCCAAGTTCCAAGCCGATCACGTGGCCAGCAGTCTGCACGGCGTATTGAGACGCGAAGCCGGTGACGATATCTACTTCTCCGTCCGCGTCGAACGTGTCGATCAGTCGGTTGGCCAGGTCACGAACGTAGGCAGCGAACCGCTCCTCAACTTCACGGGGCCGGAATGGTCTTTCCAAAGGCCGACGCATGCGGTCGTGTTCGTCGGTGTCAACCGTCAGCATCATTCGTCCCAGCGACGCGCGGACCATATTCTGTCGAGACTGTACCGTGACGTCGGAGCGCGGACGCAAGAGCGATCGCGCGGTCTCTCGCTCGGTGATCAGCCATCCGCCCAGTGACGGCAGCCACGACACCGGTTCGTGTTCGCGCAGTTGGTCCAACAACAATTCACACTCGCTGGCGCCTAGATCATCGAGTGAAATCGTGGCGCCAATCGGGAAACGTTGTGCGCGTTGTTCGGCTTCCTCGCTCGAGAGTGCACCGATTGCTTGCAGGTCGCTCATCACTCCCCCACCGCTGTTCGCGCCACGCCTACGGTGACTAGATCTTGATCGGTCCTTGATCGGCCTCCGACAGACCGGAGAAGTCAGCCGTGCCCGTCGGCGCTTTGGGCATCACGCCCGCCAGTACCAGGCCGACGAACAAGATCACCACTGCGGCGTACGGGGCGTAGACGGTGGGCGACGTCACCTTGTAGATCGCGCCGAAGATGGCCGCCGCCGTCACGAGGCCACCGACCAGGCAGGCGGCGTAGAGCGCCCATCGCTTGTCCGTGGACTGAAGTCCGCGCAGCGCACCCACGGAGATCAGCAGGTAGATCGCCGCAATCGCGAATCCGCCGAAGGTCGACATCCAACTGAACATCGAGACGTACTCCGGCGTGCCACCGGGCAATACGAACACGGACGTGTTGATGACGAGGATGATGACGATCGCGTAGACCCCGAGCACGAAGTTGCTCGCGCCGATGGGCGTACCGTGACGCGAGATCTTGGTCAGCGGCGACGGCAGACGGCGGTCACGCGACAACGCGAAGATACCCCGCGACGCCGACACGGCACAGCCGATCAGCACGGCAATCATGTCAAAGACGACGCACAGCTCGACGAGACGGCGAATCGAGACCGAGGCGAACCCGCCAGCCGACGTGGGGCCGGCCAGGCCAAAGAGCGGCGCGCCGGCGTTCTTGCCCAGCAGGCTCATATTGAAGTGGTAACCGGCCACTTGCGCGTAGGTGCCGATCACATAGAAACCGGCAATGACCAGGACGGATATCAGAACCGCCCGGGGAATGTTGCGCTTGGGATTCTCGGTCTCCTCACCGAGATTGGCTGACGTCTCGAAGCCCGTGAAGAGCAGCACGCCGTAGAGCACGCCGAACAGCACGCCCTTCCAATCGGTGGGAGAACTGTGGGGATTGAACCCAGTGGCGACGTGGTGAATACCGCCGCTCTTGATGATGACGAAGATAGAGAAAATGAGCACTACGGTGACCGAGATCATGGCCAGGGTCAATTGCATGCGCGTTGACAGCACGACGCCGAAGAACATGATCAGCGCCACCAAGGCGAACAAGAGCACGTCCCAAAGCCAGTACGGAAAGGGCTGCACGTTGAACTCGCCGAGCAGGGTGTCGTGGATGGTGCCGCCAATCATCGGCAATATGCCGGCGCCCAGCGCCAGGATCCCGGTGTAGTAGAGCCAGCCCGCGGCGGTGCCAATCCGGCTGCCCAGTCCGTCGGTGACGTAGTCGTAGAGTGATCCGGCGGCTTGAATCTTGCGCGTGTACTCGGCCACGATCCAGCCGAGGCCGATCACGCCCACGGCCGCGATCACGACGGCCAAGGGTGCCGCACCACCGGCGCCGTTGCCGGAGGCGGAGCCGATGCCCACCAGGAGGGGCACCAGGAAGGCGATTGAAAAGACCGGTCCCATGAGTCCCACCGACTGGGCGATCGTGTCGATCAGCGTTAGTTTTCTCTTGCCGCCCAACATCGTCTTGGTCGTCTTGTCGCTCGCCATGCTTCCCCCCGGTTACGTTGTTGGCACTGCCCGGCTCCATTCAGCCGTTCGCAAACCGTACGGGTTCAAACGAAAATTGTCAAGTGCCTAGACGAGCCTGTCGCTGGCCTGGCGCACCAGCCACACGAACGTCGGATCAGGAGCGGCCAAAAGTTCTGGGTGCCACTGCACCGCCAGCAGATCACCGTCCGGCGTCTCGAGCGCTTCGACGACGCCATCGGGGGCGGTCGCCGATATGGTGAGACCGTCGCCCACCGTCTCGACCGTCTGGTGATGAAGCGAGTTGACCGCCCAGACCGAGGGCAGAAGTGTGGCGGTCATCGTGTCGGGCGTGACGTGTACCTCGTGGGTGGCCGTGTGGCCGTCGACGTTCCACTGGGGGTGTCCGGAGCCATCTTCCAGCTCCACGTGCTGGACCAACGTGCCGCCGAAGGCCACGTTCACCAATTGGAGCCCTCGACAAATGGCCAGGATTGGCATTTCGCGCTTGCGCGCGGCGCGAAGGAGTTCCATCTCCCACTCGTCGCGATCGACTTCAGGCACCTGAAGGTTTTCCTCAGGGTCTTGACCGTAGAGCGCGGGGTCAAGGTCCGCCCCCCCGCTGAGCACCAATCCGTCGAGTCGTTCGATGAGGCCCTCGACGTCGGCATCGCGCGTCAGCTCTACCGGGAGCCCGCCAGCTGCAGAAATCGACCTCGGGTAATCCGAGAAATGAAGATCGAAGCGTAATCCGCTCATGGCGGGCGGCACGTTGGCGCCCAGCGCCGTCGCGGGCCAGCGCCGTCCGGTCACGCCAATCAAGGGCTTTCTCACACTGCAATACTACGGGCAACACTCCAGTTGTGTTGTACTGGCCTATTCGTTTGGTTGCAAACAAGTACGAGAATGGAAAGGAAACTATGGCCACGCCGCTCGCCGATATCACGTCGCACGACACCTACGTCGAAGGCGTCCCCCACGACACCTTCGCGTACCTGCGCGCCAATGACCCCGTGCACTGGACCGAGGAGAGCGATGGCGGTCGCGGCTTCTGGAGTCTCACCAAGTACGACGACGTACTCTTCGCCTCGAGCAACGCCGAGATCTTCTCGAGCCGTCTCGGCATCCGCCTCGAGGACATGGACCCCGAGGAGACCGAAGCGCGGCGCACGATGATGGAGATGGACTCGCCCGAGCACACGCGTCTGCGTCGCCTGGTGAGCCGGCCCTTCGCGCCCAAGTCGATAAACGGCTACGAAGAGGCGGTGCGCGACCTCGCCGCCCAGGTGCTCGACAAGCAGCGCGGCAACACGGAGTTCGATTTCGTCGCCACGGTGGCGCGCGAACTGCCCATGCGGATGCTGGGTCGCCTGCTGGGCCTGCCCGACGACGACCTCGAGTGGCTCGTCCAGCGCGGTGACGCCCTCATTGGCAATACCGACCCGGACTTCACTGACTACGTGGTGGACCAGGTCGACACGTCGGCCTACCGACTGCTGCCCTTTCGCAGCCCCGTGGCCCTAGAGCTCTTCGAGTACGCCAGCCAGGCACTGGCCCAGCGGCGCATCGAACCGACCCACGACGTGCTGTCGGCATTGCTCGAGACCACCATCGGAGGCGACACGCTCGACGAGCTCGCGCTCCAGAACTTCTTCACCCTCATGGTCGCGGCCGGCAACGACACGACGCGCTACTCGTTGACCAATGGACTTCGAGTGCTGATCGAGCGGCCCGAACTGTACAGGCGAATTCCCGCGATGGCGATTGAGGAACGCAAGGCCCTGGTCGAAGAGATGCTACGTTGGTCGACCGTGACGATGCACTTTCGCCGGACCCTCACCCAGGACACCGAACTGCGCGGCAAGACTCTCAAGGCCGGCGATAAGGTGGTGCTCTGGTTCTCCTCCGCCAACTACGACGAAGAGCACTTCGACAACCCGCACGAATTCCGCGAAGACCGCTCGCCCAACGACCACGTGGCTTTTGGACTGCGCAGTTCACACCTCTGTCTCGGCGCGCACCTCGCGCGACTCGAGATGCGCGTCGTCTTCGAAGAGATCGTCAAGCGCTGGGAGACGGTCGAACTGGCGGGCACGCCGGAACGACTGCGTTCTAACTTCATCGGCGGAATGAAACAGTTGCCCATTCGAGTGACCTGGATCTAAAGGAAGGGCAAGTACTCGCGTAGTTCCCAGTCGGTGGTCGCGCCCAGGTAGCGCTCCCACTCGGCCCGCTTTACCGCGAGGTGCTGGGCGACGAGGTCGCTACCCACCGCGGCCACAAGTTCGTGATCGGCTTCGAGCGCGTCGAGGGCGTCGGCCAGTGAGTGCGGCACGCCGATCGTGGCGTCGATGGTGTCGAGCCCGTTGCCGCCCTCCGCCGGACCGGGATCGGTCTTGGCGTTGACCCCTAAGAGAGCCGCCTGCAACACCGCGGCCATCGCGGTGTGCACCACCGCCGCGCCGTCACTCAGGCGGTGTTCCAGACGGGCGGGAGCGCCACGTTCGTTGGGCACCCGGATAGTTGCCCCGCGGTGGTCGTAGCCCCAGTTGGCCCAGTAGCCCGACAGTGACGCCGGGCGCAGGCGCTTGTACGCGTTAACCGTGGGGGCGCACAATCCGGCCAGCGACTGGTGGTGCGCGAGCAGGCCGCCCATCGAATGCTTGGCCAGTTCGGAGAGGCCGTCCTTCGCGTCGACGTCGTTGATGACGTTCTCGTCGTCCTGGTTGCGAAAGGAGAAGTTGAAGTGCAGTCCGGATCCGCCGCGATCGGTCATTGGTTTGCCCATGAAGCTGAGCAGCAGGCCAAATCGATGGGCCACCTCGCGCGCGAGGACCTTGAAGAGGAACCCTTCATCGGCGGCGCGCATGGCGTCGCAGTAGCGCAGGGTGAACTCGAACTGGGGCGAGTCGTATTCGGAGTTGACTGACTCCAAGGGAATGTCCGATTGCGCGCAGGCCGCCCAAATGGCGTCAATGAGACCGAGCGGGTCGACGCTGGGCCCCGTGCCGTAGACGAACGCGCCGGGCGTTTCCAGAGGCTTCCAACCGCCGTGGCCGTCGGGGGCAAAAATGTAGGCTTCGAATTCCAGCCCGACGTAGGGCTCGTAGCCCAGCGCGCGCCAGTCCGAGACGGCCTTGGCGAGCGCCGTACGTGGCGAGACCGAAAAGGGCTTGCCGTGACGTTCGACACTGGCGACCACCACCCGGGTGCCGGGCTCCCAGCTGGGGCGCAGGTCGGCCATGTCGTAGGTGGCGTCGAAGTCCGGCAGTCCCTCGTCCCAGAAGCTGCCGACCGTGCCGGGCGTCATGACTCGGTCGTAGCCCAGCGACCACGTGCCGGTGCAATGGTGGGTGCCGTTGTCGGCCAGGCTCGCCGGCACGTACTTTCCGCGCGC
Source organism: Acidimicrobiaceae bacterium (assembly GCA_003151555.1). Lineage (GTDB taxonomy): Bacteria > Actinomycetota > Acidimicrobiia > Acidimicrobiales > RAAP-2 > RAAP-2. The sequence continues at coordinate 7,027 of PLXU01000139.1, forward strand.
CAAGCCCAGGTGGTCGGGCCACAGGACCCGCACCCGGTCGAATGATTCGCTCATAATTGCCTCCACGGTGACCTGCGCGCAAAATAGCACGCATAATGGAGACCAGTTTGTAAGGTGGAACAATCATTTGAATACAAACGACTTTTGGGGGGCCGTGGAGTATCGCCGCATTCTTCTTGATAATCAGGCCGTCGACGTCACGGTGGACGGCAATTCGCTCGTCACCAGCGACGGCCGACGCGTCGAGGCCGCCACCGCGATCCACCTAGCGCCCGTATCGCCCTCCAAGATCCTCTGCTGTCACCTCAATCACGTCTCACGCGTGCGCGAGTTCGGCATCGAACTGCCCCCGGCCCCGACCTGGTTTCAAAAGCCGGTCTCGGCGCTCAACACCCACGGCGGCGGCGTCGTGCGCCCGGCCAACTGCCACTACCTGAACTTCGAGGGCGAAATCGCCATCGTCATTGGCCGCGTCGCGCGCAACGTCGCGATGGCCGACGCGTCCCTCTACATCGCGGGCTACACCATCGCCAACGACTTCGGGCTACACGACTTTCGCGATACCGACGCCGGCTCGATGTTGCGCGTGAAGGGCGCCGACACCCTGTGCCCCGTCGGCCCGGGCGTCACGACCGACTGGGACTTTCACCACAAGGCCATGCGCACACTTGTCAACGGCCAGGTGCGCCAAGACGGTTCTACCGACGAGATGGCTTGGGACATGCACTACTTGGTCGCTGACCTCGCTCGCCTGATCACCTTGGTCCCGGGCGACATCATTCTGTCGGGTACCCCGGCCTACTCTCGCCCCGTCGAACCAGGCGATGTCGTGACGGTAGAGGTGGAGGGGCTTGGTGCCCTCACCAACCACATCGTGGGCTCGAGCGAACCGGTGAGCAACGAAGTCGGCGCCCAGCCCACGGCGAGTGAAGAGGTGCTCTCCACCGCGCTGGGCGGCGACTGGGAGTTTCGCGGCCAGCGCCGTCCGAACCCAACCGACCGCTCCGCGCTCCCGTTCCCGCTAGTACATCCTCGGTACCAATCATGAGCAATGATCGCGTGCTGGTGGGTGACGTCAAGGTGTCGCCCGAGCACTACATCAACGGTCAGCGCGTGGCCTCGGCGAGCACCTTCGAGGACCGCTCCCCGCTCGAGTGGACCACAAAATTGGCTGACGTGGCACGCGGAGGGTCACTCGAAGCGCGGGCCGCTGTCACCGCCGCCGTGGACGCCTTCGCGAGTTGGGCCGCCTTGTCGACCACGGAGCGCCAGAACTACCTTCACCGCCTGGCCGATTTGATTGACCAGCACATCGAACCAATCGCCACGGTCGAATGTCTCGACATGGCGATGCTGCTCGAAAGCCTGCGCCTGCGGGTCATTGGGCGCGGCGCGAGAAACTTTCGTGCCTACGCCGACCTGGCCGTCAACTACCAGCCGCGCCGATGGGACTCCAACGGCACCCACAACACGGTGCTGCGCATGCCGGCCGGTGCGACCGTCGTCATCACGCCCTGGAACGCTCCCTTCATGCTGTCAACGTGGAAGTGCGCGCCGGCCCTCGCCGCGGGCAATACCGTGGTCCTAAAGCCAGCCGAGTGGTCGCCCCTCAGCTGTTCACTCTTAATGGACCTGGTCGACGAGGCCGATTTCCCTCCGGGCGTCTTCAACATGGTTCAGGGCCTCGGCGAAGAGGTCGGAGCCGCGTTGGTCAGCGACCCTCGCGTCCGTCGCATTTCCTTCACCGGATCGCCGGAGACTGGCCGGTTGATCGGCGTCGCCGCGGCCAAGAACCTGGTGCCCTTCACCGCCGAATTGGGTGGCAAGGGCCCCTTCGTCGTTTTCGCCGACGCCGATCTGGATCTCGCCGCACAGAAGGCCGCCTTGATGTACGACGACGCGGGCCAGGTCTGCCTGGCGGGCACCCGGCTGTTGGTCCAGTCCAGTTGTCGCGCGGCGTTCCTCGAGCGCTTAGCCGCGGCCACCAATCGCCACGTGCTCGGGGACAGCCGTGATCCGGCCACCACGGTGTCGCCACTCATTCATCCCGACCATCTGGCCCGCGTGCAGGGCTTCGTCGATCGTTCCAAGGCCCAAGGTGACACCTTGGTCTTTGGCGGGCACCGCCTCCAGGACGACGGCCTCTGGTTCGAGCCCACGTTGATCGAGCCGAAGTCCAACGAATCGGAGATTGTCCAGCACGAAGTTTTTGGTCCGGTGTTGACGCTCCAGACCTTCGAGACCGAGGATGAAGCGGTCGCACTGGCCAACTCCACTGCCTACGGTCTCTCGGCCATGGTCTTTACCAGCGATCAGTCCAGGGCCGACCGCATCGCCGACGGCGTGCGAGCCGGCACTATCTGGGTCAACTGCTTCTTGGTTCGCGACCTGACCGCGCCCTTCGGGGGCACCGGTATCAGTGGCATCGGCCGCGAGGGGGGCGACTACGCCCTCGATTTCTACAGTGACGTCAAGACGTACCAAGTGAAGGAGGACACCACTGATGGGTGAAATAGTCGGTGCGGCCGTGCTCGCACATGTTCCCACGATCGTGATGCCCGACAAAGAACGGTTGGCGCTCAACAACGGGCGTGAGAGCACCCTGCATTCCGGGCTACACGATCTAAAACGCGAAGTACTCGATGTATTAAGGCCCGATTTGGTCATTGTCTTTGATAGTCACTGGTTCACGACGGTAGAGTTCGTCATCACCTCGCACGATCGGCGCAAGGGTCTCTTCACGTCCGACGAATTGCCTCGGGGCATGTCCAGCGTGCCGTACGACATAGTCGGCAACCGCGAATTCGCCACACTGGTCGGTCGCATCGCCGACGAGACCCCCAACTGTTGGATAACGCCAATTGACAACGAACACCTGCCGATCACCTACGCGACCACCAACTTCATGCCCTTCTTACAGGGCGACGAGGCGTGGATATCGGTGAGCGTCTGTCAAACCGCCGAGGCGGCCGACTTCGACGCGGTCGGGCGCGTTATCGCTCAAGCGATCGCGGAGAGTGACCTGCAAGTGGTGCTCATTGCCTCGGGTGCGCTCAGCCACACCTTCCACTCGCTGCGCACTCTGCGTGACCACGAGGCGGCCGGGGAAGAGCACATTTTTTCCCAGCGCGCCCGAGACGCGGACCACGGCATCATCGAGGCCTGGCAACGCGGTGACCACGAGGCCGTCATTGATCAATTCGACGCGTTTTCTTTGGTCCGACCCGAGGCCCACTTCGGTCACTACCAACTTATGGTGGCCGCACTCGGCGGCAAAAAGTGCGTGGCCAAAGGACGGTTGTTCTCCGAGTACGAGAATGCCATCGGCACCGGTCAAATCCACGTATGGTTTGACCAGCCGGCCGGCGGGTGGACGAAGGGGAATCGATGAGCTTGACGGGACTGCCCTATCCGCGGACCCCCAGCGGTCAGGCCTCGTTGCTCCCCCCCACGCCGTGGCATTACTCCGGCGACCTGTTGACGGTGGAGTACCGCAGCGACCCCAAGGCAATCGCATCGTTCTTGCCGCCTGGCGTGATGCTCGCGCGCGACGACGAGGATCCCGGTGCGGTCGCCTTCATCTGGGCCGA
>PLXU01000065.1:0-1965 GCA_003151555.1 Acidimicrobiaceae bacterium
TTTCGAGTTAATCCCGCATGGCACGCATGGGCCCGCCATAAGAAAACTAGTTGGGCGATTCGTCAGGCGGAGGTCGGCGAGCAATCACATACTTGACATTGGCGTCGCCGTCAGCCCGGGAAGAAGTGACGGGAAGAACAGCACGAGAGCAGCAATGACGAGCAGAGATACGCCAACTACGCGCGAAAATGCTGTTCCGTGTCGCCAGACCTTTTCGAGCAAGATCACCCCCGCGAGCGCGACCATCACGGGAATGTTCATAGCACCGACGGCAACCAGCAAGATCATGAGGCCCCAACAGCAACCAACGCAGTACAGCCCGTGGTGGATTCCGACACGAAGATCGCGTAGTTGACCCTTATAGCTCGCGTAGTGAAAAAGCGAACCCAGCGGTGTCCGGCAATGGCGCAGGCAGGCACCCTTCAACGGCGATAGTTGGTAAACACCGGCCGTCGCGAAGATTACGGCACCGACCCACCGAACAGAGCCGGGCGCATCGTTGGCGAGCCTGTCCGCACCCAACAATACGACGTAGACGGCGGCACCGAATGCCGCCCACGCGCAAAGGTAGCCCGCGAGGAATGAGGCAAGGCCGAACACGCGATCTCGCGAACTCGGTCGAGAGGCCACCGAGCGAATCCACACGATGGCCATCGGCGCCACTGACGGGAACATCATGGCGGTCATCATGACTACCCAGATGGGTAGGAACGTGGCCAGGGACATCCCCATAGTGCCCGGTCCGACGTTCATCGTGCCAGCCCATTCGATGGTCGCGGCCCACGCTAGTGCCGCGATGAGGCACAGCCCAATCCATCCGGGAAGGAGTTGCTGCAGCTGTATGCCCAGTGGCGGACTCGCGTCTACGCGGGTCTCAGCCTTGGTACGCAAAGTCCGTCACGAAACTGTTGGTGCCTGAGAACTCTGCGTCCCAGTGGTCGTGGTAACTGTTCGCGCCGGCTTTCGCTTGGGTCACGGGTTGAGGGATGGCGCCAAAGAGAGGGTTGGCGATAACTGGCGGGTTCGAGCCGTCCATGCCGACCATCTCTTCAGACTCCATTGACAGCACGGCGCCGGCTGATGCCTTGAGTGATCCACCGTCGCGACTGAACGAAATTGACGCTGGCGTGACACCCGCGACTTCTCCAATCAGCGGACCCAGGGCGGCGAGATGGCCACCAGCGCCACCCGAGAAGATCGCTCCTAAAGCTTCGGACTGCTCGGGGGTCGCGCGATCATCGAGATAGAGTGCGACCTTCCAATTGCCGTCAGTCATCTTCTTGGGTGAGTGCACCGCCATCACTGTGTTCAGTCCAGCGAGGTCGACGCCGTCTTTTTGGCCCTCCGTTACGTGCCAGGCGAGCAGCACCTCACACGCATCGTTCGTCGCCGCTCCGAGCCAAATACAAGAGCAACTAACTTCGCAGTTACACGTTTCGAAGTAGTCACCTTTGACTGAAAAACTCATCTCTGATCCCCCGTTTTTTGCACGCTGCAGCGCGCCGTGCGTTGCCCTCGCCTCGGAGTATATGTCGGTCGAGGTGGAGATTGTCAAGTAACTGCCTCGTTCCCAACATTGAAATCGGATTTCACGGTTGGTGATGCAGAACCAGCGAAAACTCGGGCGTCTTAATGCGACAACCACCAGTAATTGATTTGAAAACGGGCGCGCAGGACCTGCGACAGCAATCAGGCCAACAAGACGAGGCATCAATGCTTGGTAGCAGAACAGCGGGATCGGTCCTCGGACACGAACCCTGTTCAGTCAGGCGAGTGTCAGTGACTGGTAGCAGAACGATGACGTCGGGCCTCTGACATCTGGTCTCGGAACACGCACACCACAAAGACTGCCTTCGCACGCCGACACATCTCGACTCAATCAACACGAGACGAAGAGATCGCATGTTCGTTCACGAAGAGCGAAACTGCTTGAAGTCACTCAGGCAGCGACTCCTCGAAACTCAA
>PLXU01000065.1:2024-7164 GCA_003151555.1 Acidimicrobiaceae bacterium
GTGATCTCATCAATTCGATTGGCCTCCAGGCTGGATCTTCCGAATATTGCGTACATTGTTCGCCTTTCGTTCGATGTCTCGATTGCCTTAGCCTTTCACAGTCTTTCTGATTTAACAAAGGTTCACCCGGTGCCTTTCTCGACCATTTCTGCGCCGTCACGAGTCGATTTTCTCGAAGCATGGAAGATCTCCGACTGATTGTCTTCGCCGGCAGCCGCCTGGCGTCGCACGAATTGATGCCCGCCGTTGACTCCCGGCGCGTTGTNNGGGCCTCCATCACCTATCAGGCATTGGGAAGGTTAAGGCGCCACAGCAAGATTTCATTCCAGTGACGGCGGGCCGGCGAAGCCTCATTCGTTCGGCATTTGCAAGCACCTTTCGAAGGAACTGCGAACACTTTGGAACTTGCACGCGAACACGCCTTGGTCGGGCTGGGGAGATTTGNNCAAACTAAGCCACAGCCCGTGAAGGGAAGATCTTACTCGGTTCGACTGTTCAGCCCTGGTGCAGGGCACCGTGGGGCTGATCGGGATTGGTCAGCCACGCGCGCGCTTCGCACAGGTGCACAATGGTCTCACCGGTGGCCTTGGCGAGCAAGGCCAGGTGGATACGTTCGTCGAGTTCATCCACTAATTCGCCAACTGTCATAAGTCCATCCCTCGTTTAACCGCCCGCGACGGCGCTCACAATCTCTACCACGTCGCCGTCGCCGAGTGGAGTGAGCGCCCACTCACCACGTCGAATGATTTCGCCGTTCACGGCGACCGCGACCCCTCTCGGTTCGATCGCCAGTCGCGCCATCAATGACGTCACATTGTCAAAGACGCCCGCGTGCTCAACGCCATTCACCCGAATCACGCGGGCGCCTCGACGAAGTCCAGTGCCCACTGCGCAGCCAGCGGCGCCAGGGTCACGCCATGGCGATAGTGCCCCGACGACCAGGCCCAGCCGTCATTCGCCAAGACCTCGAAGAAGGGCCGAAGGTCCTGGCTCGCGGGCCGCAACCCGAACCGACTCTCGAGCACCGTCGCCGTCTCCAACTCGGGCACGATATCGAGCGCGTCGCGCAGCATTCGCGCGAGTTCACCGACTTGAATGCCCGGCTCCGCTCGTTCTTCCTGCGTCGCGCCCAGGACGCAGTAACCACCCGGTCGACTCACCATGTAGAAGTTGTGACCTCGCACGAAGGCCCGCACGATGGGCAAGGCGCTGCGATCAACGCCCTGGACCCGCAAGGTCACCCCGTGCACCGGGCGAACGGTGTGCTGACCCGAGATCACGGCGCCCCCGGGCAGGGCGGCTGAACCGGTGGCGAGTATTCCCGCCACGCCCGAGTAGGAGTTATCGCACGTGGTCGCGCTCACGCTGGTGCGGTCGCTCGTGATACGGAGAACCTTTTCAGTGATGATCCGCACGCCCAGCGCGTCGAGGGCCTGGCTGAGAATGCTCACCGCCTCGTCCGGATCGATCCAGCCGTCGCCGGAGAGAAGTGTCCCGCTCGAGATGCGTGGCGAGATCGCGCTGAAGAGGTCCGGTAAGCGATCGCGCGTGACGTCGAGTGAATCGACACCGAAGTCTCGCGCGACGTCGACGAATTGGTCGGTCATTCGCCGGTCACTCGCGTCCAAGCCCACCAGCAACGTGCCCGTTTCGTGAATGCAGAGGCGCCTACCGGTCATGAGCGAGAGTTCGTCGGCCAATTCGTGCCATTTGATGACTGCGCTTTTCTGCAGGGCGTAGTTGCTCTCTTCACCGGGCGCAACTTCCGCCGAGGGCGCCAACATGCCGGCCGCCGCCCAGGTGGCCCCTTGGGCCGGGTGGGGGTCAAAGAGCAGTACCGAATGCCCGGCGCGGGCGAGTCGAAAAGCACTGGTCAGTCCAATGATGCCCGCACCGACCACGAGTGTCGTAGTCGACGTAGAACTCACCCAATCAGCGTACGCGCCTTAGAGGCTATGTTCTAATTGGCGAGTGCGCCAAGAGCCGCGACCGGCACCATCAAGTCGTGGCCTATTCAAGTGACCTGACCGACGCCCAGTGGATTCTCCTGGAACCCCTTCTCGTGATTCCCTCCAAACGCGGACCGAAGCACGCAAGTGACCTTCGACATGTCATTGACGCGATGCTCTATATCTCGCACACCGAGTGCCAATGGAGGTTCCTGCCCGAGCAGTTCGGTCCCTGGACGAGGATCTGGTCCCAGTTTCGCTGGTGGTCGAGGAACGGGACGTGGACCCGGGTTCTTACAACTTTGCACGCGTCGTCGCGCATCGCCCTCGGTCGAAAAGATCTCCTGCTCTCGATGGTGGTTATAGACACGCACTTCGCGCGAGGAGCCTCGAACGGGGGCGTCACCTTCCACAATCAAGGTGGCCCCTACGGACGCACCAACGGCGCCAAGCGAATTGTCTGCGTGGACGTTAACGGCCTGCCCCTCTGCGTGCGCGTTGTTCCCGCGTCGACCTCCGAGGCGAGAGCGGTTGAACTGATACTCGAAGATCTCGCCCGTACCGACGCTGACCACCGCCTCGAACTTGTCCTCGTGGACCGCGGTACCGCCGAATCGGCGGCCCAGCGACTCTCGGCGAGGTTCAAGCGTGAAGTTCGCCGGGTCGGGTGGGACGAGCCACCGCGCAACGAGAGTGGCGCCAAGGTCTTTCGACCTATCCGGCACGCATGGCGGGTCGAAGTAGCCCACGGCCATCTGGTGCGTCGTCGTCGCCTCGCACGGTGCTTCGAAAATACAACGGCGTCGGCCACTGGGTGGTTGCACGTTGCCTCTATCGTCGAGGTCCTTCGTTCATCGTCGTGAGTTGGTCCTTGAAACACGGTGTGGTCAGTTGGTCATTCCTCGCTTGGCTCGAGGACGTCCATGGGAGACTGAGCTAATGAGCGACTCGTCATGGTCAACACAGGGAGACTACGACCGTCGCTTTGAGTGGGCACCGTCGGGCTCTGAACGCCTGGCTCAGGCGGGGTCGATCGTTGTTGTTGTCGACGTGCTTCGCTTTACCACTGCGGTCGAGGCCGTGGTCAGCCGCGGGGCGATCGTGTATCCGTATCGATGGAAGGACGCGTCGGCGCGTGCCTTCGCTGATTCACTCGGCGCGCAGCTTTCCGACAACCCCGACGCTGTTAGCGTCTCGCTCTCGCCATCGGCTCTGTTGAACCAGGCGACACTCGATGCCGTGGTCCTGCCGTCGCCGAATGGCTCCACTTGTTCGGCGCTCGCCGCCGAGACCGGAGCCGTCGTCGTGGCGGCGTGCCTGCGCAACGCACCCGCGGTGGCCGAGTATCTCGCGGCCACTAACTTGCCCGTGTTGGTGCTGGCGTGTGGGGAGCGTTGGTCAGACGGGACCTTGCGACCGTCGCTCGAGGATCTCTTGGGTGCCGGCGCGGTACTGAGCAGTCTCGGTGGCGATCTCTCTCCGGAGGCCGCGTCCGCCGTCGCTGCGTGGCAGGACGCCAAAGACACAATCGCGGACGTTCTCTTGAAGTGCGTGTCGGGACGGGAATTAGTGGAGCGTGGGTTTCGTGACGACGTCGAGTACGCGTCTTTGTACGGCGTCAGCGACGTCGTGCCTGTCTTGGTTGACGGAGCATTCCGCGGCGAACCGCAATTGCCTAGGCGGTGAATGCTCTGGTAGGACTCAGCCACATTGGGACTTCGCCGAGTGCCATGTGACAGCCATGACGGAGAATCTGACTCATGGCACCGACATCAGCTTCTCCGCCAACCTCCCACAGCGTTCAGGTGCTCTCGCGTCCCGTCACCTTCCAGTTCGCCCTGGATCCGAACGCACAGCACCGGATCCTGCTCGCCAAGTGTGCCGGCGCCCGCCGCTACACCGTGAACCACCACCTGGCTCGAGTGAAAGCCAACCTGGAAGCCAGGTCGACCGAGCGAGATGTTCTCTCGGAAAGCGGTGATCCGTGCGAAGTTCCAACACCTTCCCTCTCCTGGGCGGCCTTCTCCTTCATCAATGAATTCAACGCCTGGAAGAACGGAGAGTCTGAGGACTCACCGGTCAACGAGGACGGGACTCGGGGACTGGCCTGGTGCCACGACTTGCCCGGCGACGTCTTCGAGTGCGCCAGCGTGGACGCGGCCCGGGCCCTCGAGAACTTCTCTGCGTCAAGGCGCGGGAAGCGCACCGGTGCACCCGATGGGTTCCCCCGCTTCCAGGCCAAGGGGAAAGTGATGCCGAGCTTCCGGTTGCGTAACCGCGCAACGTCGGGTCAGGCGCCCTCGAGCCAGTCCATCCGCTTCAGCGATCCATCGCACCTGCGACTGCCCAGGTTCGGACCGGTGAAACTCTTCGGCCCCACCCGCAAGGTCCGCCGGATGATCGACGCTGGTCGCTTCCACGTGTACTCGGCCACCCTCACCCAGCGCGCCGGTCGTTGGACGGTTTCACTGACCGGCGTGGCCGCCGAACTCCACCAGGCCGAGCGCAGTCGCACCAACCGTCACGCCGTTCCCGTCGGAGTCGACCGGGGAATCATCTCCCTCTGCGTCTGCGCGGACGCGAACGGTGTTCCCTTCGAGAGCTTCGAGGGGGTGAAAACATTGAAGCAAGCGCAAGCGTCGCTCAAGGCGGCCAACCAGGCCCTGGCCAGAACCACACCGAGGTCCCAGGGTCGCCAACGAGCGAGGGCTCGACTTGCCAAGACCCACCGCAAGGTCGCCAACACCCGACGACATCTCGTCCACCAGGCCTCCAGGGCCTTGGTGGACCGAGCCCAGGTCCTCGTGATCGAGGACCTGAACGTCGCGGGGATGGTGAGGAACCGACACTTGGCGAAGTCCATCTCGGACGCCGCGATGGGAGAGCTGTCGCGCCAGATCCTCTACAAGGCCCGGTGGCACGGAGTCGAGGTCAGAGTAGTTGACAGGTACTTTCCGAGCTCCAAGACCTGCTCGGGCTGTGGCGAGGTCAGAAACGACCTCGACCTATCGACTCGGACCTACTCGTGTGGGGCCTGCGGTCTGGTCATCGACCGTGACCTCAACGCAGCCATCAACCTGGCCCGTTGGCGACCCAAGGAGTCCTCCGCAGTGACACTGGTGGTTCCTACGCGCGTTCTACTTCTCTCCACAGCCTGATCCCCCACTGGGATCTGCACCGCGAAGCACGCG
>PLXU01000207.1 GCA_003151555.1 Acidimicrobiaceae bacterium
TTCTTGGTGCGAAAGGCCTCCACCTCAGTCTGGAGACGCTGGCCGGTCTGCTCGAGCTTGTCCTGCTGCTCAACGATGGTGGCGTGTTGCGTGTCGAGGTCCTTTAACTGGCCGGCGATGACCTCGCGGCGGGTGAGTGCTTCGCGGGCCAGTGGCTCGTTGCCTTGTCCCATGGCGGTCTTGGCCTGGTCGGCCAACTTGTCGCCCTGATTCTTCAGTTGCTCCGCCTGGATCTCCACGCGCTTGCGCGCGGTGGCGACGTCAGCGATCGCGCGGCGCACCTTGGTCAGGTTGTCGAGCTGCTGTTCGTAAGAGAAATCGAGCGTTTGGCGCGGGTCTTCCATCTTGTTCAGGGCCGCGTTGCTCTTGGCCTGAAAGATGCTCGATAGACGCTTCATTAAACCCACGTGGGCCTCCTTGGTTACCATCACAGACTATTCCTTCGTTGCTGGCGGCGGTACAGCGAAGTCCTACGGTCCGAAAGCCAGATTCTTAACTTCGAGGCAGATCGCGGTCCTGCGCGCCGGCCTGGTCGGCTAGTTCCAAGCGATACGTCTCGAGGGCGTCGCCCAGAGAATCATTGTCGATACTGAGTATTCGCGCCGCCAACAATGCCGCGTTGGTGGCGCCGTTAATCGCCACGGTCGCCACGGGCACGCCCCGGGGCATCTGGGCGATTGAGAGCAGCGAGTCCATGCCGTCGAGTCGGGCCAGGGCGACGGGCACGCCGATCACGGGCAGGGTGGTGGTGGCGGCGAGCATGCCCGGCAGGTGCGCCGCGCCGCCGGCGCCGGCGATTAACACCTTGAGGCCCCGCGCACGAGCGGCGAGGCCGAAACTGATCATGGCTTCAGGGGTGCGATGCGCGGAGACGACGTGAATCTCGTAGGCAATACCGAATCGCTCCAGGGTCGTCGCGGCGTCAGCCATGACCTCATGGTCCGATGAACTGCCCATCACGATGGCGACCACTGGTTCCACTACGTCTCCTGTGTCTGTGTGCCGTACGCTCGCGCACTCTCCCATGCTGTCACGTGCGCCGACCGGGCGTCGTCACTCAAAGCGGTGACGTGGCCGAGCTTGCGTCCCGGGCGCCAGGATTTGCCGTAGTCGTGCACGTAGGCACCCGGCACGTCGAGCGCTGCGCGCAGCGAACTGGTTCGCTCACCGCCCACGAGGTTGACCATGACGGCATAACCAGTGGTCGGTGCCGTGTCGCCGAGTGCTTGACCACTCACGGCGAGTAAGTGGTTGGCGAACTGGCTGGTCTGGGCGCCCTCGATCGTCCAGTGTCCCGAGTTGTGGGGCCGCAGGGCGACTTCGTTGACCACCATGCCGGCGTCCGTGATGAAGTACTCAATCGCGAGAATGCCCACCGCGTCGATGAGCGACGCGATGCGCATCGTGAGATTGCTCGCTTCACGCACGAGGTGCGTCGGTGCCTGCGCCGGGTAGCGCACCTCGACGCACATACCTTGCGACTGCACGGTCGTGACCAGCGGATAGAGCATCACTGAACCGTCCACCGCCCGAGCCACCAATTGGGCGACCTCGCTGCGCAGATTGAGTTTTTCTTCGATCAGGACCTCGCCGGTAACGGCGAGTTCGTCAATCATGGTGACCGCCTCGTCGCGAGTGTTGGCAAAGAGCACGCCGCGCCCGTCGTATCCGCCCCGGGCTGCCTTCAGGACCGCCGATCCGTCCAGTTCTTCGAGAAAGGCCGGGACCCGAGGGTCGTCGGAAGATCGCACCACCAAGAAACGCGGTACGGGCAAACCGGCCGCACCAAGCGCTTGACGTTGGTAGGCCTTGTCGACCGCGAAGCGCAGGGCGGCGGCGCTGGGCCGCACCGGCACGCCGCGCGCTTCCATTTGGGCGAGGTGTTCGAGGTCGACGAGTTCGTGATCGAACGTGATGACGTCGACGGCCCCACTCAATTGCTCGATTGCGGCGCGGTCTCGCGCTTCGCCCAGGACAACGTGGTCGCAGGTGGCGACCGCGGGGTCGTTGATCGAGGCGGCCAGTACCGTGATGCTCACGCCCACTTCGTGTGAGGCTTCGCCCATCATGCGAGCCAATTGGCCGGCGCCTACGACGCCAACTCGAGTCACGCCGTAGCTAGAGGTATTCGACACGAACAAAACGCTACTGGCCACGACCTAGAAAGGAAGTTGCGTGTGCTTGAACTCGTTGAGATCGGGTTGCAGGGTCATCAGCGTAATCAACGACTCGATGACCTTTATGGACGCTTCGCCGTCGTCAGTGGGCGCGGTCATATAACGCACGAAGGTGGCGTCACCTTTCATTGCAAAGGTCGGCACGCCAAAGGCCTCGTAGGTTGAGAACTCCTCGTAACTCTTGCCAATGACTTCGTGGGGTCGACGCGACGCGACGTCATCTCGCACCAGGTCCATGTCGACACCGAGTGGGGACAGCACATCATCAATCTCGTCGAAGGTCACGAGGCGAACAGCCCGTTCGTGTCGGGCGCGAAAGAGGGCCTCGTGGGCCCGGTGGAAGTGTTCGGGCTGTTGGTCGCGCACCGAGATACTGACCGCCAAGGACAGGTGATCGTCGTCGTACGCGGGGTCGTTCCACACGTCGGGAGTGCCGTCGGGGCGGCCGGCTTGGCTGAGCGTCCAGGGGACGAAGTGCACCTCAAGGTCGGCCCCGGCGTCCAGCGCCTTCAAGACGTGCAGGTGGATATTCTTCGCGAAGGGACAGCGGTAGTCGTAGGAGAGGTCAAAGGAAGTCACCCCTTTAGCCTAGGGAGCGCTACGCCGGCACGGGCACGCCGTCGGCCTTGCAGATCTCGCGGTAGGCGCAGAATCGACACGAACTCCTCGAGGGCGTCGCCGGAAATTCGCCGTCCTCGTAGTAGCGGTTGATTCGCTGCCACGCGTTGGTGGCGGCCTGGGCTCGGGCTTTGATAATCACCTCGGTGACGTTGCGCTCGATGGCTTCGCCCTGGGCCACGTAGAGCAGTCGAATCTTTTTGGGCTGCTCGCCGAGCTTGGCCTCGCACAGCGCCGCGTAGAGTTCGGCGTTGGCGAAGGTGCTGGTGTCGTAATCGCGATTGGGCAGTGCGCCGGTCTTGTAGTCGACGATGACGAGCTGCCCGTCTTCGTCACGGTCGAGGCGGTCGAGGATCCCAAAGAGGGGCGTGCCGTCAATGTTGACCCCCAGGCGCAACTCGACGCCCTCGTGATTGATGGTGCGGGGATCCTCCATTTCGAAGTACGTCGTGATGATGCTCCCGGTCTCCTTTAGGAGTTTCGCCAGCATGGCGTCGTCCATTCCAATGTCGCTGCGCACGTCGTCGCTGAGCACGGCATCGATGGCAGGAGCGACAAATTCACGGGTGCGATCGATGGTGCGCTCGGCCGGGGGAAGTTGGTGAAGCTGCTCAAAGATGAAGTGGACAAAACGGCCCTTGGCCGAGGCGTAACTCGCGGGCTGGGGAATGCGTTCGATCGAGGCGTGCTGGTACTTGCGCGGACAGGACTGGAAGTCCTGCAACCGAGAAGGAGAGAGGGACTTTGGTAGGGGATCTTCAAATGCCATAGTGCCACCGTACGGTACCCCTGTAACGCGCGCCCGAGGAGCATGGGCCGAGTAGAAATGATGTATGAAGACTCACCCCACCGTGACGCATCGGGGCAATCTGATCCGATCGACCCAGTGGGCCGGAGTGCGCACCGGCGACGCGGTGGTGGTGGATGGGATAAAGGGTCGACAGTCCTGGGTGTTCGTTGCTCACGTGGTCAATGAAGTCACCAGTGAAGAGTGGGTCGACGTGCGAGGTGGGCGAGTGGGAGAGACGAAGGGTCGTTCCTTCCGCCCCGAATTGATCTATCCGAGCGGGGCTAAGAAGGGGTCTCGATTGGTGGGGCTTCCCCTGGCGCTGGCTCCCCAGCTGCCGCTCTCCTTCGAGAGTGAAAGATCCGGCACGTCAAAATAAATCCAAGGATGGAGCCTCAAGTTCAGCGCTGAGGAGGACCAATCCGTAACTTCCATCCGTCGCGGGACGCACGTTCCTGTGGTGCTGGCACCCCTTCTTTTCGAAGGTTGGCTACCTCGATTCGCGTTTCGAAGTCGTGAATACTGGTCGCAGGTAGGCCAAAGGATCGGCTGCGGGGAGGTTTGAATCGAATGGCGGTTTCCACCCCGAGGGTCTCAGCCATGAAGGGAAGCGCACTTTCGGTTGGCTGGTATTGGTTGCGAGCCACTTTTAGAAAACGTTGGACGAGCTATCTGAGCATCGTTCTTCTCGTCGGCTCGATCGGCGGTCTCGCCATAGGTTCGGTATGCGCGGCCCGCAGAACGCAGTCGTCCTTCAATGTCTTCCTGGCCAGCACTAACCCTTCGGACCTGACGGTCACGCTCTATGCCCCGAACGTCGCGTCGGAACTGGCGCGACTTCCTCACGTGCGTTACGTGGGGGTGTCGTCGTATTCGTTGAACGCGTTCCCGGCCGGGCGTGGCGGGGCCTCGGATTTTACTCCCGGCTTGCTCAGCGGGAGCGTGACGGGCGTTGGTTCCCTGGAGGGCGAATATTTCTCCGAGGACAAGGGTGCCGTGGTCGCCGGGCGGATGGCCAATCCTAAGAGAGCGGACGAGTTCGTGGCCGACGCCAACGCGCAACGCCTGATGGGTTGGCACCTGGGTGAGACCATCCGAATGTACTTTTACACCGACGCGCAGACGCAACGTGCGTCGTTTGGCACCAACAAAGTAAAGCCCCACGTCAGCTTGACGATGCACCTCGTAGGAACGATTGTCCTGAACAACGACGTGCTATTGGACCAGGTCGACCAACAGGCCAATTTCATGATTTTCACGCCGGCGCTGACTCGCCAAATCGTGAATAACGCTCCTCACTACAACCAATATGCACTGCAACTCGATCACGGCACGGCCAATGTCTCGGCCGTGGAGCGCGAGGTAATTGCCATTCTGCCGCGCGGCACCACGTACAGTTTCCGGGTCAACTCCGTCGTCGCCGGAGCAGTGAACCGGTCGATTGAGCCCGAATCGATCGCGCTCGGCGTATTCGGACTGATCGCGCTCCTAGCGGCGCTCGTGATTGCCGCGGGGCTGGTGGCCCGTACGCTGCGCAGTGAGGACGAAGATTTTGTCGTGTTGCGCGCGCTGGGCGCGACTCCGGCGATGACGAGCAGCGCCAGCCTTCTCGGACTCGTCGGGGCCATCGTGAGCGGCGCGCTGCTCGCGGTTGGGGTCGCCGTCGCCCTTTCCCCGCTCTCGCCAATTGGTCCCGTGCGAGCTGTCTATCCGAAGGGAGGGTTCGCCTTTGACGCAACGTTCCTCGGGTACGGTTTCCTTCTCTTGGTCGTGGCCCTGGTCGCCATCGCCCTGGTGTTCACGCGACGACGAGTGCGCCGTTGGACGGATCGATCGCGACCAGGACTCCCGACCGTTGGTTCACGGATCGGTCGACTGGCGGCCGACGTGGGCCTTCCCGTCACCGCCGTGGTGGGGGTGCGGTTCGCTCTCGAACCCGGTCGAGACCGCGATGCGGTGCCGGTGCGATCCGCGTTGGTCGGCGCGATCCTGGCCGTGGCGATCGTTGTGAGCACGCTGACCTTTGGCAATAGCCTCGCGACGCTCGTCTCGCATCCACCGCTCTACGGATGGAACTGGAGCTACGCCTTGGGCGGCAATGGCAGTGGCGTTCCGCCGCAGGCCGTTCGTCTTCTCAAGAGCGACCCCTACGTGGCCCAATATTCGGGCGACAGTTTTGCGAACGCCCAAATTGACGGGGTGACGGTGCCGATCATCCTCACGACGTATCACGCCTCGGTGACGGCCCCGATATTGTCCGGCCACGAGGTCGATGGGCCGGGCCAGATCGTGCTCGGTGTGGCGACGTTGAAGGAACTCCACAGGAGTTTGGGTCAGCACGTCTTCGTGACGTACGGATCCAAGAAGGACGCTCCCGTGTACGTGGCGCCCACGAGTATGAAGATTGTCGGAACCGCCACCCTCCCTTCGGTGGGGGGCACCCTCACGTTGCACTCGTCGATGGGCGTCGGCGCCATTTTGCCCATCGATATCGAGCCGACCGCGTTTAAAAAATTTCTTCACAGTCCCTACGAGGCCCTAAACGGGTATTCCATGATTTTCGTACGGTTCAAACACGCAGCGCCGACGTCGCTGGCCGTTGCATCGCTGAGGAAGATTGCTCGCATCGCAACCAAGGACCTGCTCGCGACGCCCAACGGGGGCGGCAGCAGCGTGGGCGTCCTGGCCGTGCAGTACCCGGCCGAGATCGAGAACTACCGAACCATCGGCGTGGTGCCTGACCTCCTGGCGTTGGCGCTGGCCATCGGCGCCGTCGTCGCGCTCGCGCTCACGTTGGTGGCGTCGGTGCATCGGCGCCGCCGCGACCTGGCACTGCTGCGAACTTTAGGCTTCACCTCTCGCCAATTGAGATCGGCGGTGGCCTGGCAGGCTTCCGTCGCCGGTGCGGTGGGCGCCGTCGCCGGCATTCCAATAGGCGTCTTCGTCGGTCGTTGGCTCTGGACGTTGTTCGCCCGCGACATCTTCGCCGTGCCCGAGCCGACGGTGCCGACAATCCCGTTGGTAGTGGTGGGCCTGGCCGCGATGGTGCTGGCGAACGTGGTGGCCGCCCTGCCGGGCCGGAGCGCGGCACGAACGTCGACCGCGCAAGTTCTTCGGGGCGAATAACTGGGCCGCTCCATCTGGTTGAAAAAGTCCAGCCCGAGACCCCTACCAGCACGCGCTGGTAGGGGTGTCCACGTGGTGCTGGCACCACGCGCGTGCGGGGGCTTACGCCCTGCGTTGCGTCGCGGCCACCGGTAAGACTGTCTCTCATCTGAGCGCTGAAGGGCGGACGAGACTCCGGATGGCACATCAATGACGAGCAACACGTGGCGAGTGTCGTGGTACTGGTTCCTCACGACTTTCCAGCGCCGTCGGAGTAGCTACGTGGCGATTGTCCTGCTGGTGGGCGTCGTGGGCGGTCTCGCGATGGGGTCGGTCATCGCGTCTCGGCGCACGGCCGCCTCCTACAACGTCTTTATCGCGCACTCCAATCCGTCGGACCTCAGTCTCGTGATTGGTGCTCCTGATCTCACGTCTGTTTTTGCGCACTTGCCCTTGGTCCGACACGTGGTCACGGCCGACTTCTACTTCGGTGTGATCCCGACGGGAGCGCACGGCCAGCTTCTCTCTGCCGCCGCGTTGGGGTCGGGCAAAGTGGCGACCGTCGGCGGTCTGGGCGGCGAATATTTCTCACAAGACAAGGTCGCGGTGCTCGACGGCCGAATGGCCAATCCACAGTCATCGAACCAATTCGTCGCGACGCCGGTCGCGGCGCGTCTCATGGGTTGGCACGTGGGCCAGTCCATCCCCCTGAACTTTTACACGGGTCCGCAGACCTCGCTGCCGGGCTTCGGCACCAAAAAAGTGAAACCCACCGTTGCACTCACGATGAAACTGGTGGGCACGGTGGTGCCCAATGATGAAGTAGTACTTGATAACGCCGACCGGTATCCGACCTTTGTAATCTTCACGCCGGCCCTGTCTCGAAAGCTCGTCACCAAAGGTTTCACCTATATCAATTACGCCCTTCAACTCGACCATGGCGCGCGTGACGTGCCCGCGGTAGAGCGCGAGATCATCAAAGCTCTTCCCAAGGGCACGACCTACAGCTTCAGGGTCACGTCGGACGTGGTGTCCCAGGTCAATCGTTCGATTGAGCCCGACGCAATTGCGCTGGGCATTTTCGGCCTCATTGCCGCGCTCGCGGCGCTCGTGATCGCGAGCGGTCTCGTCGCACGGGTATTGCGCAGCGACGGAGAGGATCTCGAGGTGCTGCGAGCCCTCGGAGCGAATCCCGCGACGGTCGCTGGCTCGATTTTCTTGGGTGCGTTTGAATCCGTCGTGGCGGGTGCGGTGCTCGCGGTCGCGGTGGCCGTTGCCTTGACGCCGCTCTCGCCGATCGGGCCAGTTCGCACTGTCTATCCCCTCAAGGGCGTGCACTTTGACTGGCTCATCCTGGGTCTCGGATTCGCACTTCTCCTGGTGGTCCTCGGCGGGATCACGGCGGCCCTGGCGTGGCAACGAGCGTCGATGTCAGTGCGTCGCCGTACGCGCGCGCGTGTGCCAGTGGGTGCATCGCTGGCTCGGCGTTTGGGGGAATTGGGCCTGCCGGTCACCCTGGTGACGGGGGTGCGATTCGCGCTGGAGCCGGGTCGGGACCGCGACGCGGTACCCGTGCGAACGGCGTTGCTCGGTGCCGTGTTGGCCGTCATGCTCGTGGTCGCCACGGTGACGTTCGGCAGCGGACTCAATACCCTCATCACCCGGCCGAGCCTCTACGGGTGGAACTGGAATTACGCTTTGACCGGCAACGGTAGCGATGTTCCGCCCCAGTCGATTGCTCTGCTGAGGTCCAGCCCCCTGGTGCAGGCCGAATCGGGAGTCAGTTTCATTCCGGTGCAAATCAACGGGGTGAACGTGGCCTCGATCATTGAGAACGCGCGGGCCGCCGTGAGCCCGCCCATCCTCTCGGGTCACGGGCTCGACGCCAACAACCAAATTGTCCTCGGCGCAGCCACGATGCAAACACTCCACAAGCACCTGGGCGACACGGTCGTTGCCTCCTACGGCAGCCCCAAGAACGTCCCCGTCTACCTACCTCCGACCACACTGACCATCGTCGGCACCGCTACCTTGCCGGCGGTGGGTGGTGCGCTGACGAGCCATACCTCGATGGGCACCGGGGCCATCGTCCCCCACGGGCTACTTCCGGTGGCGGCGGAAAAGTTCCTGGCCAGTCCCTACCGGACGCTCAACGGACCGACGATGGTGTTCTTGCGACTGAAAACCGGCGTCACCGCCGAGCAAGCGCGCGGCCTCTTCAAGCACGTCGACGCCGTGGGCAACAAGGCGCTCTACGCCGTGCCCGACGGTCTTGGTGCGGGCGACAACGTCTCGGCGCTCTCGGTGCAGTACCCCGCGGAGATTGAGAACTACCGCTCCATTGGCAATACGCCGGCCATACTCGCGATCGGCCTGGCGCTCGGAGCGACGGTGGCGCTGGGCCTCACCCTTATGGCGTCGGTGCGGCGTCGACGGCGTGAACTGGCAATGTTGCGCGCCCTCGGGTTCTCCCGTCGACAACTTCGCGCCACCATTTTGTACCAGGCGTCGGTCGCCGGCGTCTGTGGCGTGGTCGTGGGTACGCCGTTGGGCATCGTGCTCGGGCGGTGGTTGTGGACCCTCTTCGCGCGCTATATCAATGCCGTCCCCGAGCCCACCGTGCCGGTGACCGCGGTATTCGTGATCGCAGCGTGCACGCTGATTCTGGTCAACGTCGTGGCCACGCTTCCCGGTCGCAGCGCCTCGCGGGTCTCGACCGCCCAGGTGCTGCGCGGCGAGTAGTCGGCTGGCGCAACGACCGCCGCCGCTGACCTGGCGAAGCGCGATGAGGTTGGTGCGGGCGGCGCCGACTGGCGTGAACGGCCTACTCCGCGCTCGGGCAAAGGCGCTGGTACGCTTACCTACTTGTGTGCGCGATCCGAGTGATTCTGGCCGAAGACAACACGCTCCTGCGCGAGGGAATATCGCGACTCATTGAATCCGACGGCGACCTCGAATTGGTTGGGGTCGCGTCAACGTTGCCCGAACTGCTCGCGCTGGTCGCCCAACACGAGCCCGACGTCGTCGTGACTGACATTCGAATGCCGCCGACCGGCACCGACGAGGGCATCCAAGCCGCGTCGTGGCTACGTGAACACCAGCCCAAGGTGGGCGTGGTGGTACTTAGTCAGTACTCGGCCCCGGCCTACGCGTTAGAACTGCTGGAGGAGGGTTCGGCGGGACGTGCGTACTTGTTAAAGGAGCGGGTCGCGGGGGCCAACGAATTGACCCAAGCCATTCGAGTGGTGGCGGCCGGGGGATCGGTCATCGACCCCCAAGTGGTTGACGTCCTGGTCCAGGCCCGCGCCAAGCACCACAAGTCCGACCTCGAATGGTTGACGCCGCGCGAATCTGAGATATTGAGCGAGATGGCCGAGGGAAAATCGAACGGGGCCATCGCCAAGAGTCTCAACGTGTCGGAACGGGCGGTGGAGAAGCATTCAAACGCGATCTTCTCCAAACTCGGCCTCTCCGAAGAGCGTGACCTCAATCGCCGCGTGAAGGCCGTGCTGGTTTACCTCAGCGCCCAACCGGGAGGCTAGCCTCACCACGGTTTGAAGGGCACCTCACCATCTTTTAGGAAGCGGCCATGCAAGAATGAAGTCATGGCCGATACCGCCGTTTCCGTAGTCGTCGTGGACGACCAAGCGCCCTTTCGCTTGGCGGCTCGGGCCGTTTTGCGCCGCACCGAGGGTTTTGAGCTGGTGGGCGAGGCCGAAAACGGTCTCGAGGCGCTGACGCTCGTCAACACGCTCAAGCCCGACCTGGTGTTGATGGACATCAACATGCCCGAGATGGGCGGTATCGAGGCGACCCGTCACATCGTGACCGATCTACCCGACACCGTGGTGATCCTCTGCTCCACCTACGGCGTGAATGACCTGCCGGCCGAAGCCGCGACCAGCGGCGCCAAGGCCTACGTGCACAAGGAGCAACTCTCGGCCAAGACCATTCGACGCCTGTGGGACGAGCGCGGCGCGATTGGCTTCGCCAGTTAAGACCGTTTAGCTGAGCGGCACTGAACCTCGAATGGTGGTGCCCTCTCCGATCACCGATTCCCAGCGCACTGCCCCGCCAATGGCGCCCAGGCGGTCCATCATGTTGACGTAGCCGTGACCCTGCTTGGCCTTGTTGACGTCGAAGCCCGGACCGTTGTCACTCACTTCAAAGAGCAGCCCGCCGGACTCCTCCCAAATGCGCACGGTGACGCGCGCCTCGAGGGCGTGCTTGCCGGCGTTCTGTAGCGCCTCGAGACAGCAGAAGTAGATGGCCGCCTCAATGTCGCGCCCGTAGCGGCCAATGCCTTCGGTCGTCAGTGCAACGTCGAGCGGGCTTCGGTTGGCCACCGCGCGCAACGCTTCGGTGAGCCCGCTGTCGA
>PLXU01000104.1 GCA_003151555.1 Acidimicrobiaceae bacterium
TAAAGCGCTGCGGCATTAGCCGCGCCCGCTCGTAGCGAGCCGCGAGGCGAGGACGCGAAGCCGGCGAGCAGCACGTAGCCGTCGGCACTTCCCAGCAGCGTCGACATGGCCCGCTCGGGGTGCGGCATGAGACCCACCACGTTGCCCGCCAGGTTGGCGACGCCGGCGATGTTGGCGCGCGACCCATTGGGATTGTCCCGGTAGCGCAGCACGATTTGCCCGTTGGCCTCGAGGGCCGCGTAGGTCTCGTCGTCGCAGGTGTAGGCGCCCGAGAAGTGGTTGATGGGAATGGTCAGCTCCTGACCCTTGGTGGCCAGGCGCGTGAGCACCGAGTTGGTGGAGTCGACGTACAGCACGGTCGGCTCGCTGATGAACGTCAGGCCGCGGTTCTTCTGCAGCGCACCCGGCAGCAGGCCG
The DNA here is from genome assembly GCA_003151555.1 of Acidimicrobiaceae bacterium. Lineage (GTDB taxonomy): Bacteria > Actinomycetota > Acidimicrobiia > Acidimicrobiales > RAAP-2 > RAAP-2. Next base: position 418 of record PLXU01000104.1, read on the forward strand.
GCCTCGGTGAGCACTTGGAAACCGTTGCAGATGCCCAGTACCGGTCCGCCGTCGCGGGCAAATTGCGCGACCGCCGCCATGACCGGCGAAAAGCGCGCGAGCGCGCCGGGGCGCAGGTAGTCACCGTGCGCGAAGCCGCCCGGCAGGATCAACCCATCGAATCCGCTCACCTCGGTCTGCGAGTGCCAGACGTACTCCACGTCGACGCCCAGCTGCTTCATGGCGAGCAGCGCGTCGTAATCACAGTTCGAGCCGGGAAAAATGACGACGCCGATGCGGCTCGTCACGAGCTCATCTCGATGCGCGCGGCTGCGTTTTCAATCACCGGGTTCGACAACAGCCGTTCGGCCAGGGCCGTCGCCTTTTCCAGTGCCGCCGACTCGTCGCTCGCGTCAATATCCAATCGAAAGGACTTACCCGCTCGCACGTGGGTCACGCCGGTAAATCCGAGGGCCGGCAGGGCCCGCTCTATCGTGGCGCCCTCGGGATCGGCGATCCCTTCGCGCAGCGTTACGTCGACAATGACGGGGTAGTTCACGTCTACGCACCGTACCAGTCGTCGAGCGAATGTCCGCTCACCCGCTCGTACGCCTCGACGTAGCGGGCCGACGTGATGGCGACGACCTCGTCGGGCACCGCGGGCGGCGGCGGGGTGCGGTCCCACGTCTGGGCCGACAGCCAGTCACGAAACGGCTGCTTGTCGAAGGCCGGTGGTGTTTCGCCCGAGTGCACGTGTTCGGCCGGCCAGATGCGCGAGGAATCGGGAGTGAGCACCTCGTCGCACACCACCAGTTCGTCGTCGATGAAGCCCAACTCGAATTTGGTGTCCGCCAGCACGAGTCCCACGTTCGCCAGCTTGGCCGCCGCCAACTCGAAGAGATCCAGGCAGAGCGTCTGGGCCTGGGCCAGGGCGTCTTCGCCGACGATGCTCGCCGCGGCCGACAAGTCAATGTTGAGGTCGTGTCCGGTGGACGCCTTGGTCGACGGCGTGAACATCGGCGCGGGAAAGGGATCGGTGAGTCGCAATCCCGCCGGGGCCGCCATTTGGTGCACCGTGCCGCTCTTGACGTACTCGTCGTAGGCCTGGCCGGCGAGGCGGCCTCGCACGATGCACTCGAGCGGCAACATGGTGGCCTTGCGCGCCAGCGTGGCGCGGCCATGCCACGGCGATTTGCCCGCGAAGCCGGGAATGAAGACGTCGATCTGCGCGGGGTCGCAGGTAACGAGGGAGCTGGGCACGCTGGAGGCGAACTCGCGGACCCAGTAGTGGGTCAGGCCCGTGAGCACGCGTCCCTTCTGGGGGATTAGCTCATTCATCACGACGTCGAAGGCGCTCATTCGGTCCGAGGCCACCAGCAGCAGGTGCGTGTCGTCGAATTCGTACAAGTCGCGGACCTTGCCCGCATAGGTGTGGCGCAGTCCGAGGTCGCTCACGCTCGCCACGTCAGGGCGTCGAGAAAACGACCGCGGTGGGTCAGCAGACGCTGGGCGTCGAAGGCGCGCGCCAGCGCGTCGTCACTCAGGGTCACCTGGTCATCGTCCTTGATGACGTCGCGGAAGTTGCGCCGCTGCTCGCTCGCTCGCAGAGCGGCCGCCTGCACGACGCGGTAGGCGTCGTCACGCGACATGCCCGAGTCCACCAGCGCCAGCAGCACCGACTGGGAAAAAACGAGGCCGAGGGAGTTGACGGTGAGATTCTCCAGCGCGCGCTCGGGCAACAAGACGAGCCCGTCGGCCAACGTGGTGGCCTGGCGCAGCATGTAGACCGTCAACTGCAATGCATCGGGCAGCACCACGCGCTCGACGCTCGAGTGCGAGATGTCGCGCTCGTGCCAGAGGGCCACGTCTTCCAGGCCGGCCTGGAGGTAGCCGCGCAGCACGCGCGCCAGTCCGCTGAGCCGCTCCGAGACCACGGGATTGCGCTTGTGCGGCATNNGCATGGCCGACGACCCCTTCTGGCCCGGCGCGAATGGTTCCTGGGCTTCGCCAACTTCGCTGCGCGCGAGGAGGCGCACTTCGAGGGCGAACTGTTCCATGGACGTGCCCAGCGCGGCGCAGGCGTAGAGCACTTGGGCGTGGCGATCGCGCGCGATCACCTGCGTCGCGGGCACGCCCACCAAACCGAGTCGGGTGCACACGTACTCCTCAACGGCCGGATCGATATTGGAGAACGTGCCCACGGCGCCCGAGAGCTTTCCCACGGCGATTGCGACGCGGGCCTGGCTAGCGCGTTCAATGTCGCGCTGGACCTGCAGCGCGAAGAGTGAGAACTTGGCGCCGTACGTCGTTGGCTCCGCGTGCATCCCGTGGGTGCGTCCGAGGATGGGCCAGTCAATGGACTCAACGGCCCGACGCGTCAGGGCGTCGCGCAGCGCCGTGGCCTCGGTGATGACGACGTCCATGGCACTCGTGAGAATCGAGCAGAGCGCCGTGTCGACGACATCCGAAGAGGTGAGACCGTAGTGGATCCAGGCGCCTTCGGGCATTCCGATTCTCGCCTGCAGCGCGTCCACGAAGGCGGCGGTGTCGTGATTGGTAACTCGTTCGCGCTCTTCGACGTCCTTGACGAAGCCGGCATCGATGACGGGGCGACGTGCGCGAAGGGCGGCCGCGTCAGCGACGGGCAGCACGCCCAGTTCGGCCAGCGCTTCAGCCGCGAGCAGTTCCACCTCCACCATGGTGTCGAAACGGTGTTCGTCACTGAAGAGCGCCGCCACGTCCTTGGGTGAGTACCTGGGGATCATCTCTCTCCTTTCAGCGCGGCCCGGGCAATATCGCTGCGCATGACGCTGCCCTCAAAGGTTATGAGCGACGCCGCCTCGTACGCGCGACGACGGGCCTCATTCAGCGACGACGCCACGGCCGTCACGGCCAGGACCCGTCCACCCGCCGTGACGAAGCGACCCTGCGCATTACGCGACGTGCCCGCGTGAAAGACAATCACGCCCTCCAACGGTGCTTTCAGCTGACCATCGGGACCCAGGCCCTCAATCACGTCGCCGTGGCGCGAACTGGCCGGGTAGCCGTGCGACGCCAACACCACGGTGACCGCATGACCCGACGACGCAGCCGTGGCCTGTTCGAGCGAACCGTTCGCGACGCGCACCAGCAGGTCGAAGAGTCGGTCGGCGTAGAGCGGGACCAGCGCTTCGGTCTCGGGGTCTCCAAATCGAACGTTGTACTCGAGCAGTTTCGGACCCTTGGAGGTCAACATCACTCCGGCGTAGAGAACGCCGCGAAAGTCAATCGACCGCGCTGACAGCTCCTGGAGCGTCGGCGCCAGGATGCTCGACATCACGTCCTCGATCTCGACGTGACTCAGGGAGTCCAAGGGAGCGTAGGCACCCATGCCGCCCGTATTGGCCCCCTGATCACCGTCGCCGACACGCTTGAAGTCCTGGGCGGCGGCGAGGGCCAGCACGTGGGTGCCGTCACAGAGCACGAGCAGCGAACACTCCGTCCCGTCGAGGCCCTCTTCAATGACGACCGTGCTTCCCGCCTCACCGAAGGCGACACCGCTCAACTTGAGGCGCACGTCGGCGCACGCGGCATCGAAGTCGCTGGTGACCAACACGCCCTTACCGGCCGCCAGTCCGTCGGTCTTTATCACGTAGGGAGCGCTCATCGTTCCCAGGTACGCAACGGCGGCCGCGGCGTCACGAAAGGTTCCGTACGCTGCACTGGGTACGCCGGACGCCGCCAAGAACTCCTTCATGAACGCCTTGGAGCCCTCTAATCGCGCGCCGTCGCGACCGGGACCGACCACCGCTTTGCCCTGCGCGCGCAGGGCGTCGGCCAGGCCATCCACCAGCGGCTGCTCGGGCCCGATGACGAAGAGGTCGGCCTCCAGGTCCGTCGCCGGCGTTGCAACGCACGTAATGCCGTGGGCCGAAATGCCGGCGTTGCCCGGGGTCACGACCACGCTCGCACTCTTGGCGATCGCCCACGCCAGCGCGTGCTCTCGTGCCCCGGAACCGACCACCACGCAGGTGCTCACGAGGGTCGAACGAACTGCTCTCGACCCGGACCCACGCCCACGACCGAAATGGCGACGCCGGTGGTTTTCTCCAGGAACTGTACGTACTTCTTCGCCGCGTCGGGCAGTTGCTCGTAGCGCGTAAAGGTCGTGATATCGCTGCGCCAGCCGGCCAGCACTTCGTAGACGGGCGTTACATCGTGCAGGACCGATTGGTGGTAGGGCGGGTATTTGTAACGCACGCCGTCGGCCTCGTAGCCGACGCACACTTTGATCTCGTCGAACGCGTCCAACACGTCGAGTTTGGTGAGCGCAATCTCGGTGAGTGAATTAAGTCGGGCCGCCTGGCGAGCCATCACCGCGTCGAACCACCCGACGCGACGGCGTCGCCCGGTGTTGGTACCGAACTCGTGGCCGCGTTCAACCAGGAGTTCGGCCAGGTCGCCGTCCACTTCGGTCGGAAAGGGCCCCGCGCCGACGCGCGTGACGTAGGCCTTGGCGATGCCGACGATGGACGTGATGTCACGCGGTCCCAGTCCCGAGCCGGTGCAGGCGCCGCCCGCCACGGGGTTGGACGACGTGACGAAGGGNNTGCACGATGCCCACCGTGTCATCGATCATCGGGGCGATCAGCGGAGCCATCTCGTCCAGGTACTTCGCGCAGATGTCGGCGGCGCTCATTGCGGGGCGGTTGTAGATCTTGGTGAGCACGAGATTCTTTTCGCGCAGGACGACGTCGAGCTTTTCGCGAAAGA
>PLXU01000029.1 GCA_003151555.1 Acidimicrobiaceae bacterium
TCCTCTGCGGCCCGCCCGGCCTCGGAAAGACCACGCTCGCGCACATCATCGCCCGCGAGATGGGCGCCCAGATCCGCGTCACGTCCGGCCCCGTTCTCGAGAAGGCGGGCGACCTCGCCGCAATCCTCACGAACCTCGCGCCGGGCGACGTCCTCTTCGTGGACGAGATCCACCGCATGCCGCCCGCGGTCGAGGAGATCCTCTACCCGGCGATGGAGGACGGGAAGCTCGACCTCGTCATCGGCACCGGGCCCGGTGCACGCACGGTCGAGCTCAGGCTCCCGCCGTTCACGCTCGTGGGCGCCACGACGCGCGCCGGCCTCCTGTCGCAGCCGTTCACGGCGCGGTTCGGCATCACGCACCGGCTCGACTTCTACGACGCCGAGGCGCTCGCGACGATCGTGACGCGCTCGGCCACGATCCTCGGCTGCCCCGTCGAGCCGGCGGGTGCGCGAGAGATCGCGCGGCGCAGCCGCGGCACGCCGCGCATCGCGAACCGACTATTGCGACGGGTTCGTGACTTCGCCGCGGTCCAAGGTCACGCCGTGGTCGATGACGACGTGGCCGTTGAAGGCCTGGCGCTCTTCGGAGTCGACGAATTCGGTCTCGACAAGATTGACCGCCGCATACTGGGACTGCTCTGTCGGCAGTTCGCCAATCAGCCGGTCGGACTGACGACGTTGGCGCACGCCTGCGGCGAAGAGCCTTCCACGATCGAAGAGGCTTACGAGCCCTTTCTCTTGCGCGACGGTCTCTTGATTCGAACGCCCCGTGGACGTGTGGCGACCGAGCGCGCCTATCAACACCTAGGAATCTCACCTCGTGGGGGAGGGCTGGTCTAAAGCAATCACCTAAAACGACTAGGGTTTCTTTGTCTATATCTCGGAGGAATTACCTATGTTGATCGCGGTTCACTTGCTGTTGTCGGCCCATGCGGCAGCCAAGAAGTCGTCATTTAGTGGCGTCCTGATCCTGGTCTACGTCGTGATTTTCGGATCGCTGTATTTCTTCTACATTCGCCCCCGGTCCCAGAAGCAGAAAGCCGCTCGACTCAATACTCGAAAGGTCGAACTGGGCGAGCGCGCCCAGACGATTGGCGGCTTCATCGGCACCGTCGTGAAGATGGACGATGGCTTGATCACGCTGCGCAGTTCGAGCGGTGTTGAACTGGACTTCATTCCGACCGCGATCGCTCGCAAATACGATCCGCCGGCCGCCGTGCCTGAATCGACCGACGACGAACACAAAGAAGAAGGCGACCAGAAGTAATGGCCCAGCAGGTCGGTTCGCGACGATCGATGATCGTCAGTCTCATCCTTACGATCGCGATTGCGTTCGGTTCATTGGTGGCGACCTTGTCACTGGGATGGGGCCCGAAACTCGGACTGGACCTCGCGGGTGGATTTTCGGTGGTGTACAAACCGACGACCCACGCCACCAGCGCTGATATGGCCGAGGTGGTCACGATCTTGAGCAACCGAGTGAACGGCCTGGGCGTCTCCGGTGCCACGGTCAATCTCCAGGGGAAGAACAACGTCGTCGTCAGCGTGCCGGGTGTCACCAACGCCCGTCACGTCTTGGCGATCGTCGGCGAGACCGCGCAGCTCCTGTTTCGTCCCGTTCTCTGTCAGGTAGCCGAACCAACGAAGAAAGCCAAGACGTATCCCGGATCGGTGCCCGCCTGCGCCAGTACGTACCTTTGGACCGAGAGCGCGCTCGGCGTGACACCGAACAATTCGGCGGCGACTTTTAGCAGCAACAGTCTCCCCGTTGATCCGAACTATTCCATCGTCAAGTCGACGTCGCCCAATAGTGACAACCCGCTGGACAACGTCATCCTTCCGTATCTCGGTCACGCCGGTACGCGCTATCTCTTGGGACCGTCGCAACTTACGGGTCAGGCGATCGGCAAGGCCGTGGCCCAGCAGAGCCAACTCGGTGCGTGGGTCGTGAATTACACGCTGACCAAAAAGGGCAGCCCCGAATGGGATAGCGTCGCCAACAAGAACTTCCACCAGGCGCTCGCGATCGAACTCGACGGCGTCATTCAGTCGGCGCCGTTCATTCAACCGGGGCAGACCGCGTTTACGAGTTTTGGCGGTACCGGTGAGATCTCTGGATCGTTCCCCGAACAAAGTGCCAAGAACTTGGCCATCGCCATGCAATTCGGTGCTCTCCCCGTTCGGTTGAGCACCCTCACGTCAACGACGGTCTCGCCGACCCTCGGACACAGTTCACTCGTCGCCGGTCTCGGCGCCGGCCTCGTCGGACTGTTGTTGGTGCTGCTCTACACGATCCTGTATTACCGAGCGCTGGGCCTCGTCATCGTTCTTGGATTGGCCACGACGGCGGCCCTCCTGTGGGCGATAATTTCCGCGCTCGGCCATACGTCGTTGGCCCCGAGTTTTGACCTGGCGGGCATCACGGGAATCATTGTCTCGATTGGTATCACTGTCGACAGTTACATCGTGTATTTCGAGCGATTAAAGGACGAGGCCCGAGCAGGGCGCTCCATACGCTCGTCGGTCGACCGCGGCTTTCGTTCGGCCTGGCGCACGGTGTTGGCCGCCGACACGGTGAGCCTGCTGGCCGCGATCCTGCTCTACGTGATCGCCGTCGGTGACGTGCGCGGCTTCGCCTTCTTCTTGGGCATTTCCACGCTCATGGACATCGGCATCACCTGGTACTTCACGCGGCCCCTCGTTATTCTCTTGGGTCGGCGCGGCTCGCAGAGCAGTTCAATGCTGTCCATGGCCGCCGGTCTTACGTCGGGGGGCTTCCAGAATGAGTAGGGAATCGGGAACCCCGGGTCGCTTCGGCCGCCTCTACCAGGGCCTCACCACCATTGACTTCGTTGGTCGAAAGAGGACCTGGTTCACCATCTCGATCATCATCATCGCGGTCGGCATTGCCTCGCTCGGCATTCGCGGCTTCAACCTCGGCATTGACTTCAAGGGCGGCAGCTCGTGGGAGATGAACGCGCCGAATACGTCGATCAGCGCCGTCACGACGGCCGTGCACAACGCCGGGCTGAGCCAGCCCACGGTCGAGAAGCTCGGTAGCGACACCTACCAAGTGACGGCCGACCTCAACGCGTTGTCCGCGACGAAGCAGTTGAGTGTCACCAACAACGTGGTGGCCGCGATGGCCAAGGTGGGCAACGTCAGCGACAACTCGGTCTCGACCAGCAGCGTCGGCCCGACCTGGGGCGGCCAGATCACCAATCGGGCCATCGAAGCGCTGATTGTCTTCTTCATCGCCGTGGTGGGCTACATCAGCGTGCGTTTCGAACCGAAGATGGCCGCGGCGGCCTTCATTGCCATGGTGCACGACCTGCTCGTCACGGTCGGCGTGTACTCGCTGTTCGGCCTGCAGATCACCCCCGATACGGTGATTGCGATTTTGACCATTCTTGGTTATTCGCTCTACGACACGGTGGTGGTCTTCGACCGAGTACGCGACAACACCGGCGGGGTCTTGAAATCCGGTGAGATGAGTTACGGCGAGATGGTCAACCTCTCGATGAACCAGACGCTGGCCCGTTCAATCAACACGTCGCTGGTCGCCATCCTGCCGGTCTTCTCGGTGCTGATCGTGGGTGCCTACGTGTTGGGCGCGACCACCCTGCAGAGTTACGGACTGGCCCTGAGCGTCGGCCTCTTGAGCGGGGCCTACTCGTCGATCTTCATCGCGAGTCCGCTGCTGGCGATCTTGAAGGAGCGCGAGCCGCGTTTTCGCGAGCTGGCCGCGCGCGTCGCGATGAAGAGTGATCACCGCACCCTCTCGCCGGCCATGGCCGCGAGGCTCAGCGGCGAGGGAGCGCAACGGGCTGTTCGCAGCACGAAAACGACGTCCGCCAAGGGCGTGGTGGCCCGCGGACGCAAGCAGAAACGGCGTTAACGCACCGGTAGGCTGGCCCCATGGTTAGTGTCACTTCGCGTTCGCCGGCCGACAGCGAGCTCACCAGTTCCATCGAGCGGTTGATCGCGCGCTTCAACGAGCACCACCTGAGCGGCGACGTCGACCTCATCCGTCGCGCCGGCCTTGCCGCTATCCACGCCCACGAGGGTCAACTTCGCCGTACCGGCGAGCCCTACGTGACCCACCCGATCGCCGTCGCCGGCATCGTGGCTGACCTCGGTCTGGATGAGCCCACCATTGCCGCCGCCCTCTTGCACGACGCCGTCGAGGACACCGGCATCACCACCAAGTGGCTGGTCAAGGAGTTCGGCGACCAGGTGGCGGCGGTGGTTGACGGCGTGACCAAGCTCGACCGCCTGGAGTTTGACTCCAAGGAGGCCCAGCAGGCGGCCACTATTCGCAAGATGTTCATCGCCATGGCCTACGACTGGCGGGTGCTGCTCATCAAACTGGCCGACCGCTTGCACAACATGAGGACCATCTCGGTCATGCCCATGGCCCGCCAGCGCGCCATTGCCCAAGAGACGCTCGACGTCTACTCGCCCCTGGCGCACCGATTGGGCGTCCAGCAAGTCAAGTGGCAGCTAGAGGACCTCAGCTTCGCCACCCTGCACCCCAAGCGCTACGCCGAGATCGAACAGATGGTCGCCGCCCGGGCCCCCGAGCGTGAGGCCTACCTGGACGAGGTCATGAGCATGCTCAGCGCCAAGCTCGAGAGCTTCGGCATCAAGGCCGACGTGCGCGGTCGCCCGAAGCACTTCTGGAGCATCTACGAAAAGATGGTCGTGGGCGGCAAAGAGTTCGACGAGATCTTCGACCTGGTGGGTCTGCGCGTGGTCGTCGAAGAGGACCGCGACTGTTGGGCCGTGCTCGGTGCGATCCACGCGCTGTGGTCGCCCGTGTCGGGCCGGTTCAAGGATTACATCAACTCTCCCAAATTCAACCTGTATCAGTCCCTGCACACGACCGTCATCGGTCCGCGCGGTAAGGGCGTTGAAGTCCAGGTGCGCACCCAGGAGATGCACCGACGGGCCGAATTCGGCATCGCCGCGCACTGGGGCTATAAAGAGGGCGCCTCGACCAAGGAGATTGCCTGGATGCAACGGTTGGCGGACGTCGGCGAAGAAGAGCACGACCCGGTGGCCTTTTTGGAAGCGCTCAAACTCGACCTCGGTCAAGACGAGGTCTACGTCTTCACGCCCAAGGGCCGAGTCATTGCCCTCATTGAAGGCGCGACGCCCATCGACTTCGCCTACGCCGTGCACACCGAGGTCGGTCACCACTGCGTGGGCGCCAAGGTCAACGGCCGCCTGGTGCCGCTCGACACGACCCTGCATTCGGCCGACGTGGTCGAGGTCGTCACCAGCAAGAACCAATCGGCCGGGCCGTCGCGCGACTGGTTAGCGCTCGCTAAGTCGTCGCGGGCCAAGTCGAAGATCCGCCAGTGGTTCCAACGTGAACGACGCGACGACGCCATCGAGGGCGGCCGCGAAGAACTGACCAAGGCCCTGCGCCGCGAGGGCCTGCCGATTGCCACGTCACTGTCGTCGAGCGCGCTGGCCGGGGTGGTCGCCTCGCTCAACTTAGAAGACCTCGACGCACTTTTCATCGCCATCGACAGCGGACAGATTTCGGCGATGGCCGTGGTCCAACGCCTCGACCGCGAACTGCACGGGGGAGAGGCCGAACAGCTGCCCACCACGGTCGCCAAGATACCGCGCACGAGTCGCACGGAACGCCGATCGGCGGGCGTGTACGTCGAAGGTCTCGACGACGTCATGATTCACCTGGCCCGATGCTGTTCGCCGGTGCCCGGCGACGCCATCATGGGCTTCATCACCCAGGGCCGGGGAGTGTCGATCCACCGCGACGACTGTTCGAACGCGGTCGCGCTGGCCCAACGCCTGGGCGAACGGATCATCGACGTCGAGTGGGACGGCACCGGCGGCGGCCAGTACCGGGCGGTCTTGGAGATCATGGCCTTTGACCGCTCGCGTCTGCTGCTCGACGTCTCTAAGGTCGTGGCGGAGTACCACCTCAACATCATCTCGAGCAGCTCAATGACCTCGGGCTCGCGGATCGTGCGCTTGATCTTCGACGTGGAGTTGGCCGACCCCACGCACCTCAACAGCCTGCTGTTGGCGTTGAAGGGCGTCGACGGCGTCTTTGACGCCTTCCGTCAGTTGCCCGGACAGAACAAATCCACTTGAGCGAGCCGGTCACTCCCTTCAAGGCGCCGATCGGGACGCACGACGTGCTGAGCCCCGAGTCGACCGAGTGGGAGGGGCTCATCGCGACGTTCGCCGACCTGGCCTACCGCTACGGATTCTCGTTGCTGGTCTCGCCGGTATTCGAAGAGATCGGCGTCTTTAATCGCGGCATCGGCGAGCACAGTGAGATGGCCCAGAAGGAGATGTACGTCTTCGAAGACCGCGGCCACCGCCAGTACGCGCTGCGACCCGAGGCAACGGCCTCGGTCGTGCGAGCCTTCGTCCAGCACCGTCCCACCACCCCCTGGAAAGTTTGGTGGTTGGGACAGATCTTTCGCTACGAGCGGCCCCAGGCCGGCCGTTACCGTCAGCACCACCAACTGGACGTCGAGGTATTGGGCACCGACGATCCGGCCGTGGACGTCGAGGTCATCGCGCTGGCCTGGCATTTCTACCGCACCATTGGTCTCACTCGGATCAAGTTGTTGATCAACTCGATGGGCCACGATGAATGCCGGGGCCACTACGTGACGCTGCTGCGCGACTACTTAGAACAACACGCCGACGAGCTGTGCGACGAGCACCAAAAGACGTTCCGCGAGAACCCGTTGCGCGTGCTCGACTGCAAGAACGAAATCTGCATCGACGTGACTTCGCGTGGCCCGATGCTGATCGACTACATCTGCGACGACTGCCGTGTCCACTTCGACAAGGTCCTGGCCGGTCTGGCGTCGCTGCACATCGAGACCACGCTCGATCCGCGCCTGGTGCGCGGCTTCGACTACTACACGCGCACCACGTTCGAGGTCACGGCCCAAGCCCTCGACGGCGCCCAGAACGCCATCGGCGGCGGCGGACGTTACGACAAGCTGTCCGAGCAGTTGGGTGGCCAGCCCGTGAGCGGCATCGGCTTCGGCAGCGGCATCGAGCGCCTGCTGTTAACGCGTCGCGCCGAGGGCGTGAGTGCCCCACTGATCGATCGAACGATGGACCTGTTCGTCATCGACACCACCGAAGAAGACGCGGCGACCGTGCTCGTCGGCGAACTTCGCTCGGCCGGCTTCGCGACGGCACGGGCCTATGATCAGCGCTCGATGAAAGCGCAGATGAAGGTCGCGGACAAATCGGGCGCTCGCTACGCACTGCTGGTGGGTCCCAGGGAGTTGGCGGCCGGCGAGGTTACGATGAGGGACCTGCGAACCACCGACGTCGAGCAGGATCAGCGACCGATTGCTCGAGCGAAGCTCGTCAGCGAGCTCAACGAACTACTAAAGAAGTGACGTGACGATGCCGACCGACTTTGAAGCCACGAGCCTGCGCGACCTGCTGTGCGGGTCGGTCACGACCGCGCTCATCGGCCAGTCGGTCACGATCTGCGGCTGGGTGGCCAAACGCCGCGAGCACGGCGAGCACTTGGCATTCCTGGACGTGCGCGACCGTTCGGGCATCCTGCAGGTGGTGGTCGACGGATCGGTCGACGCGCGCAGCGAGTACGTGGTGCGCGTCACCGGCACGGTGTCGCACCGGCCCGAGGGAACGGTCAACGAACGTTTGGCGACCGGCGAAGTCGAACTGACCGACTGCAGCGTGGAGATATTGGCCAACGCCGAGGCGCCGCCCTTCCAGCTCGACGACCGCATCGACATCGACGAACAGGTGCGCCTGCGTCACCGTTTTCTCGACCTGCGCCGTGACACCATGCAGCGCAACCTGCGACTGCGCGCGGTGGTCAACCGCGCGCTGCGTGCGGCCATGGACGAACAGGGTTTCTGCGAAGTCGAGACGCCGCTGCTGTGGGCGCCGACGCCGGAGGGCGCCCGGGAGTTCGTCGTGCCGTCGCGACTGCACCCCGGCGAGTTCTACGTGCTGCCCCAGAGTCCCCAGATCGCCAAGCAACTCTTGATGGTCGGCGGCTTCGATCGCTACTACCAGATCGCGCGCTGCATGCGTGACGAGGATCTGCGGGCCGACCGACAGTTCGAGTTCACGCAACTCGACATGGAAGCGAGCTTCGTCACCCAGGACGACGTCATGGGATTCGTCTCACACGCGGTGCTCGACGCCGCCGAGGCGGCGACCGGGGTGCGTCCGGGCACCATTGGCTCAATGACGTGGGCGCAGGCGCTCGACCTCTACGGCACCGACAAGCCCGACCTGCGATTCGGGCTGGAGCTGACCGACCTGACCGAGTACTTCTCCGGCACGCCCTTCCGCGTGTTCCAGGCGCCGTACGTCGGTGCGGTGGTGCAGCCGGGCGGGGCGGCCACGCCACGGCGGGGCTTCGACGCGTGGCAGGAGTGGGCCAAGCAGCGCGGCGCC
>PLXU01000007.1:0-3989 GCA_003151555.1 Acidimicrobiaceae bacterium
TATCGCGATACGGAAACATCGGTCGTGGTCCTCGAGTACGAGGTGCATGGCGAATCAGCGCAAACTGGCACTGCGTACGACAATCGATTCGTCTCAATCGTCACGCTCAAGGACCGAAAGGTGGCATTGTGGCGGGACTATCTCGATCCGGTCGCAGTTTTTGATGCCATAGGTTGGCCCTGAGTTCACGACATGGAAAAAGGGGCGACCCGGTCTAGATGACAATTGCTGCTCATCCGTAGTCTGACTGAATCTGACAGAGTAAGTCTTGCTGGGCTTTCGCACTCGGTGACATCAGATTCCTGCAATGTCATGTTGTCGGTGGCCCGACGCCACAAGAGTGCAAACTTGCACTGGTGCTTGGGCTAGACCGTGTGAGTTCGTTTCTGTGGCCCGATGCACCAGGTCTGCAACCTTACACTGGCGACTTGGCTAGGCCATTGGGAATCTGGTCTGTGGCCCGACGCATCGGTTTCACTCCAATCATTGCCGGTGCCTCGTCCGACAATGATTGTGTCAGCGCGTGCTGCGCTAATCCTTCAATTCGATTGCACGGATTCGGAGCTCGTCAACGCCGGTGTTTTCCAATGTGTGAGCGGGTGTCCCGTCACTCCACAACAGTGGCGGCACGACGAAAGGTGGGTCCATCGCCCGCGTGTCGACAAGAACTGTCCCATCGACGTCGCGCCTGATGAAATGACTGCCTGAACTCACAATCATCACGTGCTTAGCGAGATGTGTGTGCAGGGGTGTCGTGTCGCCGGCTCTGATGACGGTATCCAATACGCGTACATAGTCGTTCTCAAACACGACCGTGTGGTGATCGGGTGCCGCAACTGGACCGTCCAAATCATCAGAACGCTCGCCATCAACCATGCCGACACACTAGTGTCACGCGATCCTGTGGCATCGGCTAGGTCGTCCGTGTCCAAACCCATTAGAAGTGCCAATTTGCACTGGCGTTTACGCAGTGAGACCTGCTTGGTTCAAGAGGCAGTTCTCACCAGAGTCTGATTGTTGACCAAACTCGATTGGTGCCCAGCCACGCTGCGTCGTTCAGAGTTACGGCTCAACGTCGCCCGGACTCACATTCTTCGAAAGACTCTCGCTGCCAACAGGTTTCGCCAACTTGCCGATTGCACTTGTCTCTCGTGTCAGAAAGGCCCCCATCTCTTGAATCGTGCTCATCAGCGGTCCGGGGAACACTACCGTCGTGTTCTTGTCGACGCCTATCTCGATCAGAGTCTGCAGGTTGCGCAGCTGGAGAGCAAGCGGGTGCTCCATCATGATGTCCGATGCTTCCCCCAGCGCGGTAGCCGCAAGCGATTCTCCCTCGGCAGCGATGATCTTGGCCCGCTTCTCTCTTTCTGCTTCCGCTTGGCGCGCCATCGCTCGTTTCATGGTGTCTGGCAATTGGATGTCTTTCAGTTCGACCAGCGTCACGAGCACACCCCAGTCAGCGGTCTGGACATCAAGGATCTCTCTGATATCGACGTTTATGCGATCAGTTTCGGCGAGCATCTCATCGAGAGTGTGCTGACCGACGACTTTGCGGAGCGTGGTTTGTGCAATTTGATTGATTGCCTCTTGGACATTCTCGATGGCGATGACCGACTTTGTTGCGTCGACAACGCGATAATACGAAACGGCCGAAACGTCAACGCTCACGTTGTCGCGCGTAATAATCCCCTGGGACTGTATCGGCATCGTCACGATACGAAACGAAACCTTGCGAATTACGTTGATGATCGGCAAGATGAAGACAAGACCTGGTTCTTTCTCCCCAACGACCTTTCCGAAGTGGAATACCACCCCCTTCTCATACTGGTGGACCACGTGCAAGGTCACGGCTAAGAAGACAATCACAACAACGACAACCAAGGTGACAGTGGCCAACGACGTCATACGGACTCTCCTTTGAAACCCTCATCTATTCCGTGAAGAAGGNNATCCCGCATTGAATGCTCATCATCACCCAGCTCGTTCAATATGGCTCCGTACGATACAGTGCCCAACCATTCAGTTGTCACGTTAGCCACTTCATCGAGATCGAACACCAGAGACATCTGGAACCGACTGATTGCACAGTGTCATGAATCACGACGGGAGAGCTGGAGGGTAAATCATCTGAGAGCTGCACTACCAGCTGAATCACCATGTCCGTCCCTGGGTGACGGCTCCCGCCCAAACAGGCCTCATTTTAGGCCTCATATTTCTGCGACACCACGAGACCAGACCGACAAGAGACAACGCGTTTCCTTGCAAGCAAACGATGTGCGCAGCGAGACCGACCCACAACAACAGTTCGCAAATTCCTTTTAATCCCAAGGTGCCGGGATCGAGACCCGGGCGGCCCACTGTGAGGACCACTGTGAGGATGCGAACGTTCACGCTCGCGACTCTCAACGGTCGCAGCATCCCAAAGAAATTTCGAAGATTCGGAAACAATAATTGGCACTTTGCGAGACCTGATGTTGGTCAAGATGAGTCCAACGCATCGCAACAGGCCACATTTTGGGGACTCCTCGGACCCACCGATCTGGCATACCAGCTGAATCGCACTCACGCGAGAAGGAAATCTTGTGCTTGTGCCACTAGTGGTGTGGGTGCTCCTTATTAAAATCGCCATAACTCGCGGCTAGGACATTTTTTTGCACTTTGCCCATGGTGTTTCGCGGCAAGGCATCAACAATGACGATCTCCCTAGGCTGCTTAAATCGAGCAAGCTGTCCGGCCAGGTGCTCATGCAATGCTGCCAGTTCGATTGTCGCTCCCTTGTGGGGCACAATGGCCGCGACTACGGATTCTCCAAAGTCGGGGTGCGTGACACCAAAAACCGCGGATTCATCGACGCCTGGAAAGGCATCGATAATGAGCTCCAATTCAACGGGGTAGACATTGAGCCCACCGGAAATGATCAGGTCTTTAGCCCGACCGACGATATGGATATAGCCTTCCTCGTCACGCCGTGCCAGATCACCGGTTTTGAAAAAACCGTCGGCGCACATGCCCGCGGCCGTTTTTTCGGGATTCTCCCAGTAACCAGAAAAGAGGTTGGCACCGCGAACTTCGATACCGCCGACTTCACCATCGGGCACTTCTAATCCGGTACCGGAATCAACCATCCGTACTTCGATACCTGGAAGCGCAAAGCCCACCGTGCCCGGGCGACGCTCCTGGTCATAAGGGTTGGAAGTGTTCATGTTGGTTTCGGTCATGCCGTAGCGTTCGAGAATTCGGTGCCCGGTCTGCATCTCCCATTGTCGATGCGTTTCGACAAGCAGAGGGGCAGAACCTGAAACGAACAGGCGCATGCCGCGCGCAGCGTCAGGGAGCGCAGGGTATTTCAGCAAGCGGGTATAGAAGGTCGGCACACCCATCAATACCGACGATTCCAGCATGAGGCCGATGATTGCTTCGGCGTCAAAGCCAGCCAGGAAGTCCATCGACGCGCCCGCCATCATCACCACGTTGATGGCGACGAAGAGGCCGTGGGTGTGGAATATTGGCAGCGCATGGATGAGGCGATCGTCTTTAGAAAATCGCCAGAGTGCAACCAACACGGCGGCGTTGCTGGCCAGGGCCCGGTGACTCAACATCGCCCCCTTCGCGCGTCCCGTCGTGCCCGATGTGTAGAGAATGGCGGCGATATCTTCAGCGCCACGCGGCACTGGAGCCAGGCCGGTAGTTTGCGCGTCACGAAGCCACTCAAGACTATTTTCGCTGCTTCCGGTTAAGACCAACACCGTCTTGACCCCGCAGTCGTAGGCAACGTCAGCGAGTGACGCCTCGCTTTCGACGTCGCAGACGAAGATCTTAGGGCGGGCGTCGTTGAGAAAATAACTAATCTCGGCTTTGGTATAAGACGTATTGAGTGGCAGGAGGATGGCTCCGGAAATGATCGCTGCGCCATAGAGCTCCAGCATGGCGACGTGCTTGGCGGCCTGGATGGCGACCCGGTCACCCGGGGAAACTCCAAGCGCCACCAA
>PLXU01000007.1:4054-5513 GCA_003151555.1 Acidimicrobiaceae bacterium
TCGCTAGTCTCTGTCACGTTTTGCCCCATCTAGAGAGCACCGCCAATCAAAGTCGTTCTTGGTGCTGCTTCTCCCAGTGCTCCTTCAACTCGACCGCGGTCAGGTAGCAAGGCGAACTGTGACGACATTCATGATTGTATTCGCGACGCAAGCCCTCGAGGAGAACCTGAGCTTCGAGCAGTGAGTCGAACAGGTCACCTTTCAAGTATTCGTCGGGAATACGTGCGTTGAATGATTCGATGTAGCCGTTCTGCCACGGCGAACCCGGATCGATGAAGGTCGTCGCCGAACCGTTGAACTTGCACCAGTCGGAAATGGCGAAGGCGGCGACCTGCGGCGACCGATTGAATCACCTGTGGATCGATCTGAATCGGATCACCCACATGCCCGTTGACGGATCCAACGACACTCAGATCCGGATCGTCAACCGAAACGTCAGCGGCCCCAACATCGCACCGACGATCATCACGACAACAACAAACACAACTTGCTAGCGGCTGCTACAGACGCTCCTCTCGTCCACCCGAAGTACGGGCACACTCGCGACAAATGAGTACGCACGACACGACACCGGTCGCGGAACGCTTGGCCAAGTAGGCGACCCCCGGAGCCTTGCACTGGTGGAAATGCCAGCAGTTTTGGTTGGAGCACTCGCAAATCCCCCTCGCACGCGAATGAGCCGCGGCTTTCATCTCATCGCTCAACACGGGCCGTACCTTGCGTCGTCGCTCGCGACCCTCGCGGCCCTCGCGGACCTTGGCCCGACGATCGTCCGCGGCGGGATTGACGCCATCAGGAAGCGAAGAATTACTCATACTGCCTAACTTGTTTATTCATTAGTCCTTCGCACGCGTGCACCGTATTTTCCCCTCCCGAGCGCACCCGCTCCCCGCTCCTGAGGTGAGATGCGGTAGCAATGAAAACGGTGCACCTCAGCACCCGGAGGTGAAATAGTCCTTGACACTCCAGCAACGAGTGGTCAGGTCGTAACGACGAAACGGCCCAATCGGACTCGCCTTTAGAGTTCACCTGAGACTTCGTCGCCGCCTTTCGCATGCGCATGAGCGCAGCGCCGACGGCAACGGGGCCGCGGGGAGGATTGGGACAATCTTTCGGCGCGACGGCATCTATGGTCATTGAGTTGATGCTTCAGCGTGCGGGCTCACGTTGGAGGGCGACTTGTACATTCTCAGACTGGAGGGTCCTACCTTGGACATAGCGACCTAGACCCGGCGATCTGGGGCACTCCGGTGCGGCGATCTGCTGTGTAAGTTTAGGTTGACAAATCAAGGATGTCAGTCTATACTGACAGCCATGGACATCGAAAAGCCCAGCGTGAATCTCTCGTCAGATGATCCGGCAATTGGGCTTCGCGCCTCGTTGGCGCTACATCGCCTGGCTGAGAGGGTCGAAGCGAACCAGGACGCGTCGGCCCGGGAAAAGGGCTGGTCGTGGCAGC
>PLXU01000193.1 GCA_003151555.1 Acidimicrobiaceae bacterium
CTCGGCAGCTACGTCCACTGGGATCGCAAGCTCGACGGCCTGCTGGCCGGGGCCCTGATGAGCATCCAGGCTGTCAAAGCGGTCGAGATTGGTGACGGAATGCTGCAGGCGTCCCAGCGCGGCAGCGCGGCGCACGACGCAATCGCGGTGGATAATTCCTTCGAGCGCGGTGGCGGCTACGTGCGTCGCAGCGACCACGCCGGCGGCCTCGAGGGCGGCATGTCCTCGGGCTCGCCCATCATTGCCAAGGTGGCCATGAAGCCGTTGTCCACGCTCAACCGACCCGTGCTCGAAACGGTCGACGTGGCGACGGGTGAATCGACCGTCTCATTCAAGGAACGTACCGACGTGACGGCCGTGCCGGCCCTCGGGGTCATCACCGAAGCAATGGTGGCCCTGGTGCTCGCCAGTGAAGCGCTGCGCAAGTTCGGCGGGGACTCGGTGGAGGAGTTCACCCGCAACTTCGCCTCGTACCTCGAGCACCTGGGCTCCACGCCATCGGCCGCTCGTTCGGAGTAGCGATGGCCCGTCTCGTCCTCGTGGGGCTGCCGGGCGTGGGCAAGACCACCGTGGCCCGCGCCCTGGCCCGCGAGTGGGGCTGTGGCGTGTTCGATACCGACGACCTACTCAGCCAGGCCGTTGGACGTAGCGCACCGGAGTACCTGCGTCAAGAGGGCCTGGTCGCGTTTCGCAACGCCGAACTGGCCGCCTTGGAGGTGGCGCTCAATGCGGACGGCGTCGTGGCGACCGGCGGCGGCGTGGTGACCACGTCCGCCGCCCGCGAGTTGCTGCGCGCGCAGATGACGCTGTGGCTGGACTGCGACGACGACGTATTGAAGTCCCGCCTAGGCGGCGTTGATCGTCCGCTGATCGGCGAGGACGTCGGCGCGGCGCTCGCCCAATTGCGCCGTGAGCGCGCAACGCTCTACGCCGAGGTCGCGCGCGTGCGCATCGACGCGTCGGGCCAACTCGTTGACGTGACGAAGCGAGCGCGCGACGCGGCCAGTGCGGTGCAACCGTGAGGGTCAGCGTCGAACTCTCTGATCGTTCCTACGAAGTGGTGCTCGCAGACGGCGCTCGTCACGAGTTGGCCGCGTTACTCAAGGCACGTGCACCGCGGGCCCGCGTGGCCGCGTTGGTCACGTCAACGTCGCTACGCGCCGAGCCGTGGTTTGACTTCGAGACGGGTCTCATCCAGCACGTGCTCGAGATGCCCGACGGCGAAGGAGCTAAATCGCTCGGGGTCCTCGAGCGACTTTGTGAGCGCTTGGCCGAATTGGAAATGTCGCGTCACGACGTGATCGTGGGCGTGGGCGGCGGGGCGATCACCGACCTCGCCGGTTTTGCCGCGGCGGTGTACTTGCGCGGGATCGACCTAGTCCAGGTGCCCACGTCTCTGGTGGGCCAAGTCGACGCGGCCATTGGCGGCAAGACGGCAGTCAACCTGCGCGCGGGTAAGAACCTGGTCGGCGCCTTTCATCAGCCNNTGACGTGGGACTTCACGAACTCATCGAGATGTCGGTGCGTCTCAAGGGCGTCGTCGTGGCGAGCGATGAATTTGAGGGCGGACTACGGGCCCGACTCAACTACGGACACACGTTGGCCCACGCGTTAGAGGCCGGGGCGATCGCGCGCGACGTCGACGAGATGCGCCACGGCGAAGCGGTGGCGATCGGCCTCGCCTTCGCCGTGCGACTGGCCCATCGATTGGGCCGCGTCGACGCCGACGAGATTGCGAATCACGACGCCGTGCTCGCGGCGCTGGGGCTCTCACGACGCGTGCCGGCGCACTTCGTCACGAGCGAACTGCNNAGATACTGCTGTTGTCGGGACCGAATCTGGACCAGTTGGGCACGCGCAGTCCCGAAATCTACGGACGTCAAACGCTCGCCGAGCACGTGGCGCGCTTCAGCGAACTGGCGGCCGCTCGCGGGTTCAGCGTGCGTCACCTCCAGTCTAATTTTGAAGGCGACCTCATTGAGGCAGTGCACGGGGCCAACGGCACGGCCGTGGCGATCGTGCTCAACGCCGGGGCGCTCACGCACTCGTCGTGGGCGCTGGCCGACGCGCTGGGCGCGTTTGACGGGGTCAAGGTTGAGGTCCACCTGTCTAATCCCGCGGCCCGCGAGCCCTTTCGCCACGTGAGCACCCTGGCGGGCGTGGTGAATGGCACGATCGCCGGTTTTGGCGCCACGAGCTACGAACTGGCGGTCGAGGCGGTGCAACGCCTCCTCGCGACCAGCTAGATCGGACACTTTGGGCATTGCCTAGAATGGGCAACGCATCTTGCGCGAAAGGTATCTGGGCTCATGGCCGCAATTTCTACTAGTGACATCAAAAACGGCATCACCATCAAGATCGACGAGGGTCTCTTCACGGTGATCGAGTTTCAGCACGTCAAGCCCGGAAAGGGCGGAGCCTTCGTGCGCACCAAACTTCGCAACGCCCGCTCCGGGGCGGTAATTGAGCGAACCTACAACTCCAATGAGCGCCTCGAACAGGCAATCATTGACAAGCGTGATACCCAGTACCTCTACCGCGACGGCGA
>PLXU01000005.1 GCA_003151555.1 Acidimicrobiaceae bacterium
AAGGCGGTTTTCAGCCCGAACGTGCGATGGTCAATGTGCGGGCCATATTCCAACGCTCCGAAGAGGTGTTTGAGATTGCCGACCGGGAGGGAATCTCTGCTTATCTAGCTGCGAATCACCTGGCCGAAGCTCGCATCGAGGCCCTTAACCGTGTCCGGCTTCTCGGTTGAATTCTCAGTCGCGATGGAGGACGATGCATTCAGGCTTAGCGAGGTGGCTGCGAGGAATGGTTTGACACTGCCAGACCTCAATTCAGAGTCGGACGCTCGGGGCGATGGGCAGCGGTCGGAGAACGTCTTGTTGTCGCAGGTAGCCCACGAGCGACTACGTCTCGATGTTCTCTCCGGCGTGCTGCGCCCGAACCAGCGTCTCGTAGAGAAGGAACTGAGCGAGCTTCTCGGGATGAGTCGGACACCGGTTCGAGATGCCCTTGTGGTACTTGCGGTCGACGGTCTAGTTGACCGGGGTAAGCATGGCTGGACAGTGCACGAGTATTCACGCGAGGAACTCGTCGCAATCTACGAAGTTCGAGGAGCTCTCGAAGGCTACGCGGCGCGCCTGAGCGCTCTTCGAGCGACCGAGGAGGAGTTGGACGTCATTGAGCGCACGCTGGACTTGGAACGTGGTGAACTTGACTCGACCAACCCCGACTCAAGTGTGAATTTGAACATTGAGTTTCACTCGATGGTGGTCGACTGCTGCGGTAATCGGCGCCTCATCGAATTGGCCAGTCGCAATGCGGGTTTTTACTTCAACTTCCGCGTCGCCTCGATGTATACCGAGGATGAATACCAGCAATCAATCGACGACCACTATCGACTTCTTGCGGCGCTGCAGAGGCACGACGGAGAGTCCGCCGAGCGAACGATGCGCGAGCACATCTCTGAGAGTTTAAAGGTCTTGCTCACTAAGGGTCGATGGTGAGTGCGCAGGAACATAACCCCGTGCAATGGTGCACGGGCTACGCGACGATAGAGGAGGTCTGGTTGTGAAACAGGTAGGCGAGCGTTTTGCGGGCAAGGTCGTGATCATCACGGGTTCAAGTAGTGGCCTCGGGCTCGAAATGGCGAGGCATTTTGCCGAAGAGGGAGCGAAGGTGGTGACCAATAGTCGGTCCGAGCAACGCGCTGCTGCGGCCGCCGAGGAGATTCGTGCCGCGGGGGGCGATGCATCCCCCGTGAGCGCCGATGTGCGTACGTGGGAGGGTGCGCAGCAGCTCATTGCCGGCGCAACGAGTGCTTTTGGCGGAGTAGATATCCTCATCAACAACGCCGGCATCTCGATGATCGCCCCGGCGCACGAGCTTGATCCTGCGGAGTGGGAGCGCGCGATTTCTACGAACCTCTCGGGACCGTTCTTTTGCTCGCGGGCTGCCTACCCTTCGATGAAGGCTCGCGGCGGTGGCGTGATTGTGAATATTGGGTCGGTCGCAGCGCACGTCGGGTTCCCCTTGCGCGCTGCCTACTGTTCGGCGAAACACGGGATGATGGGGCTAACGAAGACTCTGGCCATCGACTGGGTTGATGCCGGCATTCGGGTGTTGCAAGTTGACCCCGCTTTCATCAAGACGCCTCTTGACGTGGGTGATCAGGCCACCGCAGGTTACGACGATGCAGCAATTGATCGTCGCACGCCAATGGGTCGCTTTGGGACTGCGACCGAGGTCGCTCGAACAGTGCTCCTCGCAGCGAGCCCCGACGCCAGTTACATGACGGGCTCGTGCCTGCTCGTTGACGGCGGTTGGGTCGCGTATGGCTATCTATAGTTCGGTAGCAGCTTCACGAACTTTTGAGGGCCGACGCGTGCTCGTGACCGGAGGTGGCCGTGGCCTGGGCCGCGCCATCGGGCTCGCAATGGCTGAGCGCGGTGCGTCAGTGGCGATAGCGGGCCGCACGGTGTCCCAGATGAACCAGACGGCGCGTGCTATCGAGGCGATAGGTGCATCGGCCTATGTGTTTGAGGTTGACCTCTACGACGTTGCGCAAGCCGAAGTACTCATCGCGCGCGCATTCGAGGCGATGGGAGGTCTTGACATTCTCGTGTCTAACGCCGGCGGCTGGGGTTCCACCGTTGGGGCCGTGGGTCCGATCCTCGAGGCAACGGTTGAGGGTTTCGATGCCGTGTACAACCTGAACGTGCGTTCGCCGCTCTTCGCGATCATCGCCACCGCTAAGGCGATGATCGTCCAGGGCACTGGCGGATGCGTGCTCAATATTGCCTCGGTGGACGGGCTCTCGCCAGCGCCGACCGAAGCACTCTATGCGTCAGCGAAGGCGGCCGTGCTCAGCTTGACGGCCACGTTGGCCTACGAGTTCGGTATGCACGGGATTCGGGTGAACGCGATTGCACCTGGGGTGATCGAGACCGAGATGACCGCGCCGTGGCTCGCCACCGATGAGGCGCGTGTCGACCGGGCGTCGTTTTACCCGATCAACCGGATCGGTCAGCCGGAGGATATCGCGTCGGCGGCCCTCTACCTCTGCTCGGAGAGCGCGAGTTGGGTATCAGGTATCACGCTCCCGGTCTGCGGTGGCCAGTACGCCACGAGCGATATTTTCCGTTGGGTGCGTAGCCACAACGACGTGCCGAGAAAGGCGAAAATCTGAAGTGTTTACGGGGCAGCGGATAAACGGGAGAAGGTACTAGGGGCCGCCGGTAGGGATGCGGACTGATTCAAGGATCTAAAGCCAAAGCGCTTGCACAGGCGAACGCGGGGAATGGCTCCGAGTGGCGCGAGGACGAGAGCGATATGAGGGAGAAGTGATGACGATCAATTCACCGGCGGCTTCGGTGTCCAAAGACTTTCCCGCCTCTTGGGCGGGCGGGCAGGTGTCGCGCGCCCGCCAGGACCAGCTTGGTTACGGGATCTCAATTGGGATTCTGATGCTCGACTGCCACATCCCNNAGTTCCAAAAGGTTCAAGGTGCCACGGGCGATGCAGTTATCAGCCGTCAGGACCCTGCGATCACTCCGCATTTTGTCGAAGCGGCCCAACTGCTTGCTGCGCAGGGCGTGCGTGCCATCACTG
>PLXU01000022.1 GCA_003151555.1 Acidimicrobiaceae bacterium
ATGCTGGCCGGCATGGGCGGCGTCTCCTACAGCCGTCTGACGGCCGCGGTATCAAATGCCGGCGGTTACGGGTGCCTCGGCGCATCCACGATGTCGAGCGAAGTGTTGGCCCACGAAATCGCGGCCACGAAATCGCTCACCGATCGGCCCTTCGGCGTGGATTTGCTGACCGCCTTTCCCGACACCCTCGTCGCCAACGTGGAGCTCCTGATCCAGGGCGGGGCCACCGCCTTCGTGGCAGGACTCGGGGTACCGAGCCACGTCGTCGATCTCTGTCACCGCCACCACGTAATTGTCATTTCGATGTGCGGCAAGGTGGAGCACGCCCGGCGCGCGCTCGATGCCGGCTGTGACGTGGTGGTGGCGCAGGGCACGGAAGCCGGTGGACACACCGGCACTGTTGCGACGCTGCCACTCGTGCCGCTGATTGTCGACGCCGTACGAGGCGCCATTCCCGTCGTTGCGGCCGGAGGGATCTTTGACGGTCGCGGCCTCGCCGCGGCGTTGGCCCTCGGTGCCGAAGGTGTCTGGATCGGCACCCGATTCATCGCGACGCCCGAGGCCCGCACACTGCCCGGCTTCAAGGAGGGCATCCTGGCCTCGCGCGAGGACGGCACCGTCGTGTCGCGAGCGTTCAGC
Organism: Acidimicrobiaceae bacterium; assembly: GCA_003151555.1. Taxonomy (GTDB): domain Bacteria; phylum Actinomycetota; class Acidimicrobiia; order Acidimicrobiales; family RAAP-2; genus RAAP-2. The sequence goes on from PLXU01000022.1 coordinate 640, forward strand.
GGCAAGACAATGCGAGTACTTCGAAACGAGACCACCGACCGCTACGAGGCAGACCCGTCGCTGCTTAAGAAATTCCCGGAACAACTCACGGTCTCGATTCGTGATGGAACCTTTCACCTGGGCGGTGACGAGGGCACGACGGGCGTCGATCCGCGCCGCGAGGGCTACCCCGCTGGTCAAGTGGTGGGCGCCATCACGTCGCTCGAACCGGCCGGTGACATCGTTCGTTCGATGGTGACTCAAGCCGAACACATCATTGCTGGTCTTTCGCCGCGTTAACTGGTGGCGATGTCCACCCGACGGATGACGCCCGCTTTTCTCGCGCGGACCTAATCTTTAAGCATGACCAAGCCGGAAAACAGCGTTGACGAGATTCTCTCCAGCGTCCGTGGCGCCGCCAAACGGGTCACCATCGCGAAACGAACGGTCGCGGAGGTGCTGGTCAACGCGCGAGGTCATCTCACGGTTGACGAAGTAACGATCGCTGTCCAGGATCGTCGGCCCGACGTCAGTCCTTCGACGGTCTACCGGATCCTCGAGGAGTTCGAAGAGCTCAAGATCGTCGTGCACACCCACCTCGGCCAGTCGGCGGCGGTATACCACTTGAGCGGGGCCGTGCACGGACACTTGACCTGCGAGCAGTGCAACGCGACGGTGCAAATTCCGGCGGCCCACTTTGACGCGTTAAGCAAGGACCTGCAAAAATCGTACGGGTTCATGCTCGACCGCCACCACGTCGCGATTTCTGGCACTTGCGCGCATTGTCAGTCCGCTCGACGGCGACCCACGTAATTAATACCAAACTCTTACGCGACCCTTAAGGGTCGCGTCCTCATCCAAATGAGGAAAGCGGAATGTTCGGTAACATCGTTCGAAGAACTCATGCTAAAAATCGACCACTTATCCAAAAAATACTCCAACACACTCGCGGTCGATGATCTGAATTTCGACGTGAATCCCGGAGTCGTGACCGGTTTCCTCGGACCAAACGGTTCGGGCAAGTCCACCACGATGCGCATCATCCTGGGCCTGGATCACCCAACCAAGGGTCGCGCCACTATCAATGGTCTGGACTACCACGACTTGAAGGAACCCCTGCGCGAGGTCGGAGCGTTGCTCGACGCCAAAGCCGTTCACCCCGGTCGCACCGCTCGCAATCATCTGCGCGCGCTGGCGGCGTCCAACAAGATCAAGCGATCGCGGGTCGACGACGTCCTCGATTTCGTCGGCATCAGCTCGGTCGCCAACAAGAAGGTGGGCGGCTTTTCACTGGGCATGAGCCAACGCCTCGGCATCGCGGGCGCCTTGCTCGGCGACCCCGGCGTGCTGCTCTTTGATGAACCTGTCAACGGACTCGACCCCGAGGGCATTCGCTGGATACGCGATTTCTTCCGTTCGCTCGCCAACGAGGGGCGCACCGTCTTCGTGAGCTCGCACTTGATGAGCGAGATGGCCGTGACCGCCGATCAGATCATCGTGATTGGTCGCGGCCGGTTCATCACACAGGGTTCGGTCGACGATCTCACGGCTAACGCCACCGGCACCGTCATAGTGCGCTCATCGGATAACGCACAATTAACGTCGGCCATATTGACACTCAAAGGCACCGTCCAGTTAGTGCACGATAACGACCTGACCGTGAGCGGTCTCACGTCGGACCAGATCGGCCGGGCGGCCTTCGAGGCGGGCATCACCGTGCTCGAACTCACTCCCCAGCGAGCCTCGCTCGAGGACGTCTTCATAGACCTCACGGCGGAATCGGTCGAATTTGGCGGCGGCAAGATTGAAATGCCACATCATGAGTAACGAAACAACCCTCATGTCGGTTGCGACGTCCGAATGGATCAAGTTCCGCACCGTACGTTCGACCATCATGGGCGTGCTCACGTTCGTGGTATTGACCATCGGACTGAGCGTGTTGTTCGCGTGGGCGGTTCGAGGACATTGGCACGACATGAGCTTCAGCGAGAAGCTCACGTTCGACCCCACCTCCACCAGCCTCGGCGGAACCCAGCTCGCTCAGTTCGCCGTGGGAGTCATTGGATCGCTCTTTATTACCAGCGAATACGCGTCGGGCGCTATTCGCACCACGCTCGCCGCGGTACCGAACCGTGCCCGACTGGTGTTGGCCAAATTGTTAGTCCTCGCTGCCTCGATACTCGTCGTTGGCGAATTAGTGTGCGTGACCACCTTCCTCATCGGCATGCGCATCTTCTCCGGCGTTGTACCCACCACCTCGCTTAGCAGCAGTCCGGTGCTGCGCGCCGTGCTGATGGCCGGTGTGTATCTCACGCTGCTCACACTGCTCGGCTTCGCACTCGGTTTGATCTTGCGGCACAGTGCCGCCACCATCAGCGTGTACACGGTGTTGTTGCTGGTCGTTCCCATCATTGGCCTGTTCCTACCCCAAAACTGGCAGAACGACTTTCAACGATACGAACCCCTGAGCCTCGGCGGATCGATGATGTCCGTGCAACCGCAATCAAATGGCTTCGGCGTCTGGTCCGCCTTCGCGATTTTGGCTCTCTACGTCGCGGTGGTGCTGGCCGTGGGAGCCACCATGTTGCAGCGTCGCGACGCCTAGGTTCGCCCGCGCGGCGGTCAACGTCGATGATTTAGGGTGGCGCCATGAAACTCATTGACGCGCTACGCACCACCGGATCGATCCGCGAGTTCACGGAAGAACCAGTAGGCGATGAACTCCTCTGGTCGGTACTTGACGACGCACGGTTTGCTCCCTCGGGTGGCAATCGTCAGGCTTGGCGCGTCATCGTTGTGCGCGACCAAGAGACTCGCCAAACCGTGCGCAATCTGTACCTCGATGCCTGGCGTGACTATGTGGGCCACGTCCTAGCGGGCCTGATCCCCTTCTCTCCATTAGCGAGCGACGACGATCGCGCGGCCGCGCTCGCGCAGCGAAGCGCGGCCATTGCCATCTCGAAACCGACCGGATTCGCCGAGACGCTCGACCACGTGCCCGTAATGTTGGTGGTGTGCGCTGATCTCGAAGTGCTGGCGGCCACCGACCGCGACCTAGATCGCTATCAGATCGTCGGGGGCGCCTCGATCTATCCCTTCGTGTGGAGCATCCTGCTGGCCGCGCGTGAACGTGGATTGGCTGGCGTCATGACCACCATCGCCACCCGCAACGAGGAGGGCCTGCGTCGCGCACTAGCCATCCCTTCGACCTTCGCCGTGGCGTCGATTGTCGCGCTCGGCTATCCGCAAAAACGGCACACCAATCTACGTCGCGAGCCCGTGGAGGCGTTCACGACGTTCGACTCATTTGACGGCGAGTCCTTCGGCCCCACTCGTTAAACGGCTATCGCTCAAAGACTTCGCCGGTGTCCTGGCCCAGGCCGCGCGGGCCACTTCGAATCGGCGGGCGCACGCCGTCGATGACGAGCGGGGTGCGCATGGCCCTGGTCTCGCCCGCGGGCGTCGACATCGTGCCAAGAAAATCACCGTCACGGATTTGAGCCTGCGAAAAGGCTCCGGCCACGTCAAAGATTGGCGCGTGCGGCACGCCCGACGTTGCCAATATTGCCATCCACTGCTCAGTGGTACTCCCCTTGAAGATCTTGTCGAGAACGTCGCGCAATTCGTGCATTGACGCCACCCGGGCGGCATTGGTATTCCATTCGCCGTGCTGGACAAGCGACGGGCTGTCGAGCAGGTCCACCAACCTCGCGTATTGCGCGTCCGTTCCGACGGCGAGCAACAAGAAGCCGTCAGCCGTGGTCACGGGACCGTAGGGAGCGATGCTTGGATGATCGTTGCCCATCCGCCGCGGATTGTCGCCCGTCGAGAGGTAACCCTGAGCTTGATTAATGAGGGAACTCATGGCTGATTCAAGCAACGGCGCTTCAAAGTGGCGCCCCGCGCGGCCCTGCAGGCGACCGACCAATCCGGCCAACAGGCCAATGGCACCGTACAGTCCCGTCACAACGTCGGCCAGCGGCGCCCCCACCTTGGTTGGCGCAGCACCGGCTTCACCGGTTATACCCATCAGCCCAGAGCGGGCCTGGGCCAGTAGGTCAAAGGCCGGTTGATCGGCGATCGGACCGCCCGTCGTGGCCGGCGTAATGCTGATCCACACGCAATCGGGATTGGCCGCTCGGAGCCGATCAATCCCGAGGCTGCGTACCTGACTCGGCAAGAAGTTTTCCACCACGGCGTCCGCCTCACTCGCGAGCTTCGCCACCTGGGCGAAGTCCCGCGGGTTTCGAAGGTCCGCGACGACGTTTCGCCGATGGCGATTGACGGCCAAGTAGTACGTGGCGTCGCCTTCGAACGTCGGCGGAGCCAGGGCCCGCACGGGATCGCCATCTGGGCTCTCAACCTTGATGACGTCGGCCCCTAGGTCACCGGCGATCATCGCGCACAGGGGCCCGGCCAGCACGCGGGATAGATCAAGTATCCGTACGCCTTCCAAGGGCAGACCGGTGCCCACGTTCGTCGGATCGAGCTGCCAGGTCATAGTGAATTATCCTGATCCACGATCATTCGTGGCCCTTTCGGCGACATCGACGCCACGCGATCCGAGTGTCGCGTGCAGACCCCGTTCATCGTCGCTGCGTCTTTCGCCTTCACGGTTGATGGTCTACTACACGCTCAAATGAGCATCGTCGAGCAAATCCGTGCTCACGAGCCTTCGAGCGAGGTGCCCGCGAGCGCGCTCGCGCGTCGTGAAGATCGCGACGGCAGAAACTTAAAGACCGCAACCGCGACGGCCGCGGCAACGAGAGCCGCCGCAAGACAACCTCGGTGAAATCCTTCCATGAAGGCGTTGACCAAACTTTGTGATGAGACGGCGCGAACGCTCGAAGGTAGATGGGCCACGGTTGCTTGGGCGGCGGCCATCGAACCTCGAGCCACGTTGAGTTGATGCGGCGACAGGCCCATTTTTGCCAGTGCTGCCCACACTTGTGGTCCGAAGACTGAAGAGAACACCGAACCAATCAGGGCCACTCCCATCGTGCCACCCAACTCCCTGGTTGTTTCGTTCACGGCGGCGCCGGCCCCGACCTGTTCGGGCGACAACGTTTCCATAAGGGCCGCCGTCGAGGGGGCGCTGATGAGAGAGAAACCGATGGCCAGGACGACCATGGACCCCACCACCGGTCCAAAGAATGGCGCGAAAGCGCCGATGGTCGCCATCCACGTCAACGCCAATGCCATAATCAAAAGACCCGCGCTAACGACGTAGCGAGCACCCAATCGCAGCGCCAGCGTGGCGCCCACCGGAGTGACCACCATGGTCACGAAGGCGAACGGCAATGTGTGCACACCGGCCGACAGGGCGCTGTAACCGCGTATCAGTTGGAAGTACTGCGTGACGAGGAATATGAAACCGAACAGGCAAAAATAGCTCGCCGCGATCGTCCCCGCCCCCGCAGAAAAGACACCATTTCGAAAGATACGAACGTCAAGCAGGGGCGCAGGTCGTCTCAGTTCGTAACGGCCAAATAGTATGGCCAGAATCGCCGCAAGCAGGAAGAGCGATAGCGTCGCGACCGAGCGCCATCCCCACGAGGGCCCTTGAATTATTGCGAGGATTAGCGCCGACACACCAAAGGTGCCGAGCGCGAGGCCGCCCAAATCCAGGGAGTGCGCCCCCGGACTCCTTGACTCGGGAACAACGAAGGTTGACGCCACCAACGCGATGATCACGACCGGAAGGTTTACGAGGAATATCGAGCCGTACCAAAAGTGGACCAAAAGCGAACCGCCAACAATCGGCCCCACGGCGATGGCCACGCCCGCTGTCGCGCCCCAAATGCCGAACGCCTTGGCCCGCTCAGAGTCGTCGTCGAAGGTGGTCGTCAGGATTGACAGCGTGGCGGGAAAGATGAACGCCGCCGCGGCGCCCATCAGTGCCCGGGCAATGAGTAGTTCCGGCACGCTATTCGAGCGGGCCGCAAAGAAGGAGAACACACCGAAAGCAATGATGGCGCCTTGCATCACTCGCTTTCGACCGACTCGATCAGAGAGTCCTGCACCGGCGAGTAGTAGACCGGCGAAAGGCAACGAGTAACCGTCAACAATCCACTGCAACGAAGAGTTTGACGCGTGGAGATGTCGAGCCAGGGTGGGCAGCGCAACGTTGACAATCGTGTTGTCGATGACAACGAGAAAGGCCGCGAGGCAGAGAACCGACAAAATCTGCCATCGCCGCTCCTGCGTCGATCGTGACAAGCGCTCTCCTATAGAACAATGTTCCATAGATGTGGAACATTGTTCTATACTAGTACCCATGGCTCGCCGACCACTGCGCACACCTTCCCTACGAATTGGGCCTGCGGTCCTGGGCGCCACGCTCGAGATCCTCAATGAGGAGGGGACGGACGGTCTTACTGTTCGAGCAATTGCTAAGCGGGCAAAAGTCGCACCTATGACCATCTATAACCACTTCAATGGAAAGAACGGGCTGTTGGAGATCATTTGGACCGAAGGCTTCTCAAACCTTCAACGGGCCCTCACCATTGAGAGCGATGACCCGCCGCGCGACCTCTTCGCTTCCGCGCTCGCCTATCGGACATTCGCCCTCGAAAATCGAGCGCACTACACCGTAATGTTCGTACATCACTTTGAAGGTTTCGAACCTTCAGTCGCCGCCACACAACTCGCGGTCGAGACCTTTCACGTACTCGTGAATCACGTGCAACGCTGCCAGACGGTCGGACTTTTCGAAGGCTATTCAGCCACGAATACGGCCCAGATGATGTGGTCCGCGTGCCACGGCTACGTGTCCCTCGAGATAACGTCGGTAAATTTTTCTAGTGATTTCGAAGCGACGTTCCGCAGTCTGATTACGGGACTGCTGCGGGGCTTAGGCCCCTCGTCGACAAGCCCTTTGTGAACCGAGCGGGCCAGCGACCTTTTCGTTGAGAACCGAGCAGCATATCGGTGAGATCGCGACCTAGGTGTTCTTGGCGCCACACCAACTGCTCTTGTGCAGCGAGCAAAATCCGATCGCTATCGACGCATTCGGTTCGCCAGGTCGGGTCAGCCTTCACATCAAAACACTTGAACTCTCCGTCGCCAAACTGAACGTAGCCCACATCATCGCTGACCGATACAGCGAGATTATGAGTCCCGAGTCGCTGATCGGGCGACCAATCAAAATCGTGTTGGCGGATCCAATCCTTGCGAAAGTCCCACTCATAGTGTGCGGCGCTGCGCCACCCTTGTGGTTCACCGGCCATCAACGAACTCAGTGACCGACCGTCACACTGAGCTGGCAACTCCAGACCCAAGGCGTCACACAACGTGGGCAACAAATCCACGTTTTCGCTGAATGCGTTGATCGATTTGCCGGCCAATCCTGAGCGGGGATCCCTCCACAGCCCCAGCACGTGGTAACTCTGAGGGAAAAAGCCAAGTTTCTGGATTAAGCCGTGATCTCCGAGCTGATCGCCGTGATCGGAAGTTATAACCACGAGCGTGTCGTCCCATTCGCCGCGCGCCTCAATCGCGCCAACCATTCGGCCGAGCTGAAAATCAATCTCGCTTATCATTCCGTAGTATTGCGCGCGCAAGTATCGCATTTGGTCGATATCGGTGGGCGCCGCTCGCGCGCGCAGGCGAAGCGAGTACTCGTGGATACGATGACGGAATTCTGGGCCCACGGGGGCAATCGGCAGGTCCACGTCCGCGGGGTCGTACATCTTGGAGAACTCCCCCGCCGCCGCGTACGGCGGGTGCGGACGCAGGTAACTCAGATGTGCGAACCAGCCGCCGTCTTGATGCTCTAGCCACTCCATAAACCGCGTAGTGAGAAACCCGCTGAGCGAATCCTCGGCCGGTCGTTCGGGCTCGCCGATGAGCAGCGGTATCCAACCACTCGCTACCTCGTAACCCTTTGCGCGCAAGTACTGAAACCAACCGGCCTGACTCTCCGGCAGGTAGAGGCCCACGGAGAAGCCGGGCAGAATTCCTTCGTAATAATCCAAGCGCGGGTCATCGTCGCCATCGGCTTGGTCGGGGTCCAGACCTTGATCGGTGTAACCAAACAGGGTCGGGTTGTAGCCGGCCCGACGGGCCACCAGGGCGACATTGTCCAAACCCGCGGGCAAAGGAGTGCCGTTCATCACCACGCGATTGTTCATCTGGTAGGTGCCCGTGTAGAGCGCGGCACGACCGGGCGCGCAGGGCGCGGACTGCGAGAAGTGTCGTTCCAGGCGAACGCCTTCGCGCGCGATGCGGTCGAGGGTTGGCGTTTTCACGAGCGGATGACCGGCGGCACCAAAGGAATCGCCCCGAAACTGATCGAGGGTTATGAACAGCACGTTCACAACGAAGCGTGCTCCACGTAACGGTGCATATGTTGCGCGAGGTCATCAACTATTTCGAGGGTTTCGGGTACCAGCGAGGCCAAGTCCAAGAAGCCGTGCACCATGTCCATGGCCTCGAGTAGTTCCACCCGCACGCCGAAGTGCTCCAGCAGTCCGGCGTAGGCAACTCCCTCGTCGCGCAAGGGATCGCACTGAGCCACGACCACGATCGCTGGCGGCGCTCCGGTCAGATCGTCGAACATCAGCGGCGTGATCCGAGGGTCGGTGTGATCGCGCCAATCCCCCAAATACTGGGCGTAGTCGTAGCGAAGGTGGTCGAGTTCTAACAAGTAGCCGGTGGCGTACGTGTGCGCCGACTGCGTCACCACTTCGGGTCCCAGAGTGGGATAGATCAAAACTTGGGCCGCGATGGCAAGGTTTTCGCTGCGGGTGAGGGCCGACGCCACGGCCACCAGCGCCGCGCCGGCCGAATCACCCATCACGATCAACTCGGCGTCAGCATTTGCGAAGTCCGAGATGTGGGCCGACACGAATCTGATGACGTCAACCGCATCATCAACGCTGGCCGGGAACGTGTGCTCCGGGGCCAGGCGATAGTCCACGGCCAAGAACCGCATACCGGTGTCGGCGCAGAGACGTCGACAGAGCGCGTCGTGGGTTTCCAAATCTCCCAGCACGAAGCAACCCCCGTGGAAGAACAGCACCAGCGCTTTCCCTTCGTCACGAAGTGGCACGTACATCCGCGTACCGAGCGAACGGTCCTCGAGAGTTATTTCGTTGTCCACTACCTCGGCCACCGCTTCGGGTTCGCCGCGCATCGACGTGGCCTCGGTGCGAAACGACGCACGTCGCTCGCTCACGCTAAGGGTTGAGGGGTGGGGCGCAGGATTCTCCAGGGCGGCGCGAACGTAGGACTCAAGTGCTGGATGTACCATCGCCACCTCCTTTCGCGAAGCATAACGGGCCGAAAGGTGGAGCAGCAGCCTCGTAAACACCGCCGATCACGGCGTACAGTACCTGGTGTGCGAAACGAACGCGTCACTCAGAACATGCGCGAAGACCGAGGCTTCTGCGGCCCAACGCAAACTCTCGGTAGCGCGGTCGTGCGAGACACCCCGCACCCGCGCTACCTGGTGCCCGGACTACGGTCCTCGTGAGTCTCAACGACCGAGTGAGCGCATCACTCAATCAAGTCACCGCCCACCCTTACGCCGTTATCGCCGGTGAACTGATCCGGTTTCGTGTTGACGCCAATGACGACCTCATCGCAGGCGTCGTGCGCGCCGTGATCGCCGAAGGCGAGGCGGGTTGCGAGGCGTTCCGCCAAGGTCTCGGAATTGAGGAGGCGGACACGGTGCGCCTTTTCGCCATGCGCCGTGTACTCCATGGACGACGACAGTCGTCGTTGGGCCCTCTCTACGAAGCACTCGACGGGTTTGCTCTCCTTCCCTCACTCGACGACGTGCCATGGAACTCGTGGCTCAAAGCGGCCCTGTTCGTTGCTCGCACACTCGGCGGCAACTTCGACATGATCAGCAATCGGTTTGGCGACGTCGCCAACGACGATGCGGCGCAACGCTACGACGTCGCCATGGAGTCGATGAACCGCGTGGACGAACTTTCACAATGCCGCCTCGCGGAAGTACAGACCAATTACGGCATCGGATTTGTGGAGATTCTCGTCTTTCGCGACACGAAGACCCGCAGTTTTTACGCCCCCGCGACCTTGGGTAGTAACCAAATTCAATACGACCCGGCGACCAATTTGGCCCAGCTCGCGGTGAGCCTGGCCGACGCCCTGGACGCCACGGGTTCGGTCGTAACCGGTCCGATCTGCCAGGACCAATTGGCCGCGTCGTTCTTCTCGATGACCACGCCCGGTTCCTACGTACCAACCACGGGCTGCTTGAGTTTCGTCACTGACGAGGTAAGTGGCCGTGGGTCCTTCACCGCTTTGGTCGCGGAACTTCCCGACGACACCGATGACGATGACTATGACGATGACTACACCGATGACGATCCAGAAACCGATACCGATTCCGAGACCTTGGTGCAAGGGGCGATCGACACCGACCAGCAGGTGGCCGCCTGCGA
>PLXU01000127.1 GCA_003151555.1 Acidimicrobiaceae bacterium
CGATCGCCCCGCCGTTGACGTTGACTTTGGCGAGATCGGCGCCCAGTTCCTTGCGCCAGGCCAGCACGACGGACGCGAAGGCCTCGTTTATCTCCACCAGGTCCATGTCATCGAGCGTCATTCCCGCGCGCTGGAGGATCTTGCGAGTGGCGGGAATGGGGCCGGTGAGCATGGTGACCGGGTCGACGCCGGCCAGGGCAAAGGCGTGAAATCGCGCGCGTGGGGTGTAGCCCAGCTCGAGGGCCTTCTCCTCGCTCATGATCAAGACGGCCGACGCCCCGTCGGTGATCTGCGAAGAATTACCAGCCGTGACCTTGCCCCCCTCCTTGAAGGCCGGCTTCAAGTTCGCCAATGTCGCGACGGTCGAATCGGGACGGATGCCCTCGTCGCTGGTCATCATCTCGTCGGTCGCGTGCGCATCGTCGTCGCGGATAGCGATCGGGACAATCTCGCGCTCGAAACGGCCCTCGAGGGTCGCCTGCGCGGCGCGCCGGTGGCTCTCGGCGGAAAAGGCATCGAGGTCCTCGCGGGTAATACCCCACTGGTCGGCGATCATCTCGGCACCGATTCCCTGGTTCTTGAGACCGCCCTGGGGCTCGTAACGTTGCATCACGCGCGGACCAAAGGGAAATCCGATGTCCTTACCGATCGAGGCACCCATCGGGACGCGCGTCATGACCTCCACTCCGGCGGCCACGACCACGTCGTAGGCCCCGGCCATCACGCCCTGGGCGGCGAAGTGCAGCGCCTGCTGGGACGATCCGCACTGGCGGTCGATGGTGGTGGACGGCACCGACTCGGGCCATCCGGCCGCGAGCACGGCGTTGCGACCAACGTTGAAGGCCTGCTCACCGACTTGGGAGACGCAGCCCATGATCACGTCGTCCACCAGCGCGGGATCCAACTGGTTGCGACTGGCGACGGCCTTGAGGGCCTCGGACGCGAGGTCCACGGGGTGCCAATTCCTCAGCTTTCCGTTGCGTTTGCCCCCCGGGGTACGTACGGCGTCCACAATGACCGCTACTGGCATAGATCGCCCTTTCTCTACGTGGGCTCGCCCACCGGACCGAGCCTAGGCGTCGACGAAAAGTTCGGGCCCTGGACTATCGTCGCGAAGATGACCGCTGCGCCAAAGAACATGGATCGTTGGCTGGGCGACGGGGGGATGGCCATCGTCGGCGTGCTGGGCGCCACGTTCGAGGCCTACGGCGTGGACGGCGAAGACCTCGGCTGGGCGAGCGGCTCCTTCGTACCGAGTGAACTGGCCTGCAATCCCCACGGTTCGGTTCAGGCCGGCGTGCACGGCGTGATACTCGACGCCGTGATGAACTTCGCCATCAACGCGGCCCTGGGGGGCCGCGACCGGACCCAGGCCACCATTGAAATGACCAGTGAACTGCTGCGGCCGGCCATGCGCAACGGGCACTACCTCGTGCGCGGCGAGGTGGTTCGCCTCACGCGTCAGATTGCCTACGCCGAGGCCAGCATCACCAACGACGACGCCCAACTGGTCAGCCGGGCAACCGCCACCTTCCTGGTGCACCGCGAGGTGGCAGATTAAATGTGGTCGGCCGGTATCTGGCCGAGGCGACCGGCCTGGTAGTCGTCGAACGCCTGCTGTAGCTCCGCGCGCGTGTTCATGACGAAGGGGCCGTAGGTCGCCACGGGCTCTCGAATCGGTTCGCCGCCCAGGATCAGCACCTCGAAGGCTCGGGTACGAGAATCCTGGGTCGCATTGGCCGAGAGCACCAAGAAGTCGCCGTCCACATGCACGGCCATCTGGCCCTCGCCGATCGGCCGCTCGTCGAGCCCGACGGTTCCTTGGCCGGCCAGCACGTAGGTCAGCGCGTTGTACGAGGCGTTCCACGGCAGGATCAAGTGGCCGCCAGGCAGCAGCGACACGTGCAGAAGCGTGATGGGGGTGTGGGTGCTGCCGGGACCATTGATCTCGCCTAGCGAGCCAGCGATGACCCGGATGATCGCGTCGCCGTTCTCGTTGGTGAGCAGCGTCACCGCCTGGGCGCCGATGTCCTGGTAGCGCGGCGTGGTCATCTTGAGCTTGGCCGGTAGGTTGACCCAGAGTTGGACACCGTGAAAGAGTCCGCCCGAGTCAATCAAGGCGTCGGGCGGTCGTTCGATGTGCAAGATCCCCGCGCCCGCGGTCATCCACTGGGTGGCCCCGTTCTCGATGACGCCGCCTCCGCCAATGGAATCTTGGTGCAAGAAGGTGCCCTCCATCATGTAGGTGACCGTCTCGAAGCCGCGGTGGGGATGCCAGGGCGTGCCCTTGGGTTCGCCCGGTCCGTAGTCGACCTCACCCATTTGGTCCATGTGCACAAAGGGGTCGAGGTCGCTTTGGGCGATGCCGGCGAAGGCCCGTCGCACCGGGAATCCCTCGCCTTCGAGCCCCTGGGGCGCGGTGGTGATCACTTTGACACTGCGCGCGCGTTCGCTGGCGAGCGGGGCGACAACTTTGGGTAGTTCGAGTGGATTTTCGACGGTGACGGCGGGCATCATTTCAGGATAATCACGAGAGCGCGAGGTTGTTACATCCGTGCGTCCCCCCGGCGGTCACGCGGTCAAGGCACCGGTAAATTTCTCGGCCGAACGGACATGAGTGGTGAAAGAGAGAAGGAAGGTCGTTATGAGAAAGATGTCGTCGCTGTTGGTCGCGACCGGTCTCGTCGCGGGAGGACTCGTTACCGGGGCCGGCGCGCTCGGAATCGCCGTCGCCCCGGCGTGGGGTTTGAATGCCAAATCCTGCGTGTCGGCGAACCTGAAGGTTTCCCTCGGCACGGTGCAGGGGACGGCGGGCACGATTTATCACCCGATCGTCTTTACCAACGTGGGCTCGTTGGCCTGCACGATCTTTGGCGTGCCCGTGATCCAACCAGTCAGCGGTACTGGTCACCGGGCCGTTGGACCGCCGGCGCGCAACCTCTCAATGGGCGAGATGCCGGCGATGCACCTACTGGTTAAAGGCCGGAGCGTGAGCGTGGCCTTCGGCGTTACCGAGACGGGCAACTACACACGCTCCACGTGTGTCCCTAGGGCCGCCGACGGCGTGGTGGTCTCGGTTGGCTCGTTCCTGCACTCGAGGTACGTTCACCTACCCATCGATGTCTGCACCAAGCGCACCAGTATTTCAACCAAGCTGATCACCGCGGGAACAACGGGTTATTAGCGAAGACTCGGATCCTCTACGGGCGCGGCATATTTGATCTTGCCGTCGGGGCCTTTTTGATTGGTGATAGGGCTCGCCTCCCCGCTACTGTCGCCTTATGAGCAGCCCGCGAGTGCCCGGTGGGGTGGTGCACACGCTTCCGGGAGATCTTCGCGAGGCGTTGATCGCCAACCCCACGGCACTCGAGGCCTGGAAGGACATAACGCCCCTGGCCCGCAACGAGTTCATCTGCTGGGTGGAGGATGCCAAACAGGGGGTGACCAGAGAACGGCGCATTCGCCGGACCCAGGAGGAGCTGGAGGATGGCCAGCGTCGGCCCTGCTGCTGGCCGGGGTGCGGGCACCGCGAGCGCACCGGCAGTTAACAGTCAGCGGAGTCCTCCCTATCACCGCGTCGGAGCACAGGTAATCGTGGTCGGGGATTAGGTTTGCCTCCACTTGATCAAGAGGGGGACGTGCGATTGTGCTGGTCCGTTGCTGAGGCCCGTGGGCGCGACGGGGACACCCTTGGTTGACGAGCGAAGAATGAAAAGGGCGACCGTTCATGGGGTGTCAACCATTTATCCGAATCTATTCCGAAGGGTTTCGGGGTATTTGTCCCATCTGCCTTGGTGGGGCTAGTAAGAATCGAANNGCAGGGGTACCAATCTACACCAGCGCCCTCAGCGCATTAGAGGCTCGGCGGCTCCCACAGTTTGGCCACGATCGATTGACTCGCCGTGGCGAGCAGGGTTCCCGATTGGCTCCACAGAAAGCCGGTGCCTTG
>PLXU01000095.1 GCA_003151555.1 Acidimicrobiaceae bacterium
GGCGTCTCTTCGCGCTCGTCCCACTCGTGCGCCGCCGGGCGCATCACGTTGGTGGCAAAACCGTGGACCCACTCTTGCAGGGTCTTCTGGTCATCGTTGAGATCCATTGAAAAGTCAGTCACCGTGTCACCCTTTTACGTTCGTCAAGTCACGGAGTACTTGTTACTCACTAGTAACCATGTCGAACACTAGGGCACGCGGCGAGGAAATGAAACAGCCGCCGCCCGAAGGCGGCGGCTGTGTACGACAATTCTCTGGGTTAGTTCAAGATGACGCGCTTGGCCAATGGGCCGCGATCGCCTGGTTCAATGTCAAACTCTACGGTCTGACCTTCTACGAGGGTCTTGCGACCATCACCTTGAATCTCCGAGTAGTGCACAAAGACGTCCGGCTGGCCATCAACTGCGATGAATCCCCAACCCTTCTCGTCGTTGAACCACTTGACGGTTCCTACAGCCACTGTGGGCCTCCTTGTTTCTTTGGATCAACTTTCGATGATTCCGGAGGGAACCACAACGGCAACCTCAACACCACACATTACTTGGTGAATGGCCCACCGCCAAATGTTATTTAAGGTCGCCGGATCAGCGTCCCGGACGGTGAATCCTCCACCGTCCAACCGAGATCCACCAGTTCGCCTCGCAGCCGGTCGGCTTCGGTCCAATTCTGGGCGGTTCTGGCTCCGTCGCGCTCGTTGACCAGGGCCTGACTGATCTCATCGACCACGGCGCTGGCGCTCACTAGGGACAGTCCCAGGGCTCCGAACAGGGCGTTGAGCGCTACCGCCAGTTCACGGGCCTCCTCCTCGTGGCCGCCATCGGCCAGGGCATTGGCGCTGCTCAGGGCTTCAAAGAGTTGGGCCAGCGCCTTGGGGGTATCGAGGTCCTCGTTGAGCGCCGCGGCAACGTGTTCGTAGAGCTCGAGCGCCGCACCGGACCAGGAGAAGTCATCCTTCACTTCGAGATGGTGACCGGCCAGGGCCACCAGGCCAAAACGCCGGGCCAGCCCGTCGAGGCGCGCCAGAGCCCGCTCGGCGTCGCCAATGGTGGCGGGCGTGACTTCGATCGGCGATCGGTAGTGCGAGCGCAGCACCAACAGCCGGTAGGCGCGGGCGTCGTTCTTGTCCAGCAAGTCGGTCAGCGACGTGAAGTTGCCGAGGGACTTGGACATTTTTTCGTCGCCGACCATGACCCAGCCGTTGTGGTCCCAGTGCTGGGCGAAGCGCACACCGGCGGCCACCGCCTGGGCCCGTTCGTTCTCGTGGTGGGGGAACCGCAAATCAAAGCCCCCACAGTGCAGGTCGAATCCCTCGCCGAGCAGTTCGAGCGACATCACCACGCACTCGGTGTGCCAGCCCGGTCGACCTTCGCCAAAGGGGGCCGGCCAGGAGGGCTCGCCCGGCTTGGCGTTCTTCCACAGCACAAAATCGAGCGGCGAGCGTTTCTCGTCATTGGTCTCGACCCGAGCGCCGGCGCGCAGCGAATCGAGCGGCTGGCCGGCCAGGAGCCCGTAATCCGGCACCCGCGACACGTCGAAATAGATGCCGTCACTGGTCTTGTAGCCAACGTCGCCCTCGAGCAGCTGGGTGATGAGCTCGACCATCTGGGCCACGTACTGCGTCGCGTGGGGCACGTCGTCGGGGTAGGCCACGCCGAGGGCGTCCATAGCGTCCCACCAGCTCTTCTCGTAGGTCTTGGCCACCAGCTCTTCGGACGTTCCTTCGCGCGAGGCGCGGGTGATGATGTTGTCGTCGATATCAGTGATGTTGGACACGTAGTGCACCAGTAATCCCTGAAACGTGAACCAGCGCCGCGCCACGTCCCACACCAGCGTGAATCGGCCGTGGCCCAGGTGGGGCAGGTCGTAGACCGTCGGGCCGCAGACGTACATCGAGACCTGGCCCGGGTCGCGCAGCGTCAACTCGCGGACCTGACCGTGCGCGGAATCAAAGAGGCGAATCACCCTAACTAAACTATGCCAACCATGCCCGACGCCCTCACTCCCTCCGCCCAATCGGTGCCGGACAAGCCCACCGTCGACGGCATCGAAGAGCGCTGGATGGCTGCCTGGGAGAAGGAATCGACCTACCGCTTCGATCGCCAGGCGTCACGCGAAGACGTCTACTCGATCGACACGCCGCCGCCCACGGTCTCGGGCTTGCTGCACATCGGTCACGTCTTCAGCTTCACCCAGGTCGACGTCATCGCTCGATACTGGCGAATGCGCGGCAAGGACGTCTTCTACCCCATGGGCTGGGACGACAACGGACTGCCCACCGAGCGGCGCGTCGAGAACTACTTCGGGGTGCGCTGCGATCCCTCGTTGCCCTACGACGCGAGCTTCGTGCCGCCCGAGCAAGCGTCGGAGAAGAAACTGAGCATCTCTCGCAAGAACTTCGTCGAACTCTGTCACCGATTGACCAAGATCGACGAGGAGACCTTCAAGAGCATCTGGCGGTTCGTGGGCCTCAGCATTGACTGGAGCCTGGAGTACTCGACGATTTCGCCCGAAACCCAGGCGATCTCGCAGCGGGGATTCTTGGAGATGCTTGGCCGCGGCGAGGTCTACTCGAGCGTCGCGCCCACGCTCTGGGACGTCGACTTTCGCACCGCCGTCTCCCAGGCCGAGATGGAGGACCGCGAACGGCCGGGCAATTATCACCGGATCGCCTTTCAAAAGGTCGATGGTGGCAGCGTGGAGGTCGAGACGACGCGACCCGAGATGCTGGCCAGCTGCGTGGCGCTCGTGGCCCACCCCGACGACCCGCGTTTCACGTCACTCTTTGGTTCGCACGTGCTGACGCCGCTGTTTGGCGTGCCAGTGCCCATCCTGGCCCACGAGTTGGCCGACCCCGACAAGGGCACCGGGGTCGCGATGATCTGCACGTTCGGCGACGTGACCGACGTGATCTGGTGGCGCGAACTGGCGCTGCCCACCCGGGCGCTGATCGGCCGCGACGGCCGTTTCCTACCGGCCGATTTCGGCACCGACGACTGGCCGTCGGTCGACGTTGACGCGGCCAATGCGCTCTACGGACAACTGGAGGGCAAGACCGTCAATCAGGTGCGCGCGGTCGTGGTGGAGAGGCTGCGCGAGACTGGGGCGCTGATCGGAGAACTGCGGGCCATCACCCATCCCGTCAAGTTCTACGAAAGAGGAGAGCGGCCCCTCGAGATCGTCACCTCGCGCCAGTGGTTCGTCGAAACCCTGCGCCACCGCGAAGCCCTGTTAGAACGTGGCGAGCAAATCCACTGGCACCCGGACTACATGAAGCACCGCTACCGCTCGTGGGTGGAAGGACTGAACGTCGACTGGAACATCTCGCGTCAGCGCTTCTTCGGCGTGCCGTTCCCGGCGTGGTACCCACTCGACGCCCAGGGGGTCATTGACTTCGACGCACCCATGGTGCCCGAACTAGCCGAACTCCCGGTCGATCCCTCGAGCGACGTGCCCAAGGGCTACCGCGAAGACCAGCGCAACCAGCCGCTCGGCTTCGTGGGCGACCCCGACGTCATGGACACCTGGGCGACCAGTTCGTTGACCCCCCAGATCGCTGGACGCTGGGGCAGCGACCTGTTCGAGCGCGTCTTTCCAATGGACCTGCGACCACAGGCCCACGAGATCATCCGCACCTGGCTGTTCGCCACGGTCGTGCGCAGCCACTTCGAATTCAACGAGTTGCCCTGGCGCCACGCACTCATCTCCGGGTGGGTGCTCGACCCCGATCGCAAGAAGATGTCCAAGTCGGTGGGCCACGCCGCCACCCCGATGCCGATCCTCGAACAGTACGGCGCCGACTCCGCTCGCTACTGGGCGGCCTGCGGGCGTCCCGGTACCGACACCGTCTTCGACGAGGGTCAGATGAAGATCGGACGCCGACTGGCGATCAAGGTGCTCAACGCCTCGAAGTTCGTGTTGGGTCGCTTAGAGGGCGCGTCGGCCCCGGGGCCGAGCGACGTGGGCGAGCTGCTTGATCTGGACTTCCTGGCCATGTTGGGACAGCTCATCAGCGAGGCGACGCAGTCCTTCGACAACTACGACTACGCCCGGGCGCTGGAGCGCATCGAGTCGTTCTTCTGGTCCTTCTGCGATAACTACGTGGAACTGGTAAAGATCCGCGCCTACGGCGAGGCCGACAGCTCCGCGACGAGGTCCGCGCGGGCCACGCTGTCACTGACGCTCTCGGTCCTGCAGCGCCTGTTCGCGCCCTTCCTGCCGTTCGTCACCGAAGAGGTATGGCGTTGGTGGCATAAGGACTCCGTGCACTTGACTGCCTGGCCCAGTGTGGACGAGTTGGGACCCTTGGCCGGCGAGTCCAAGCCCGGTAGCGTGTACGGTCCGATCTGCGAAGTGCTCGAAGCCATCCGTCGCGAGAAGAGCACGGCCAAGGTCTCGCAACGAGCCGGGGTGTCCCTCTGCGCGGTGACCGGGCCTTCGGCCCTGCTCGACGTCGTGCGCGCGGGCGAGGACGACCTCGCCAAGGCCGGCGGCGTGGCCAAATGGCAGCTGAGTGAATCGAGCGACGTGACGATCACCGTCACGCTGGCCGACAGCTAGACGAGCGCCTCGCCGTCGGCGCAACTGCGCACCAGCACGGCGTCGTGGCTGACGTCGTAGAAGGCGAACTGCTCGAAGGCCCTCGCCAGGGCAATGACGAACTCGTTGCGTTGACCGATGAGCGCGAATCCCTCCTCATCGGGCCACTCGCCCGAGGGGTCGTGCGCGATCGTGGGCCGCACCGCGACACCGTGGTGCTGGAGGATGTCCCACAGCTCGAGGCGTCGGCGATGATTGGCCTCGTCATCGAGGTGTTGGGAATAGGGATTGTCCCCCGTCACGACCGAGAACGGTCCCAGGTCAGCTACCGCTTCTAGGGCGCTGACCCACTCGCCCGTCGCGACTTGCACGAGCAGTTCGGTGGGCGGTGACTGGTAGCCGCCCACCAGCAGCGTGGTGAGCGAGGGCCGCGGCTGGGCGACCGACGTGGCGAAGGCCACCGCCGCGCGGGTCGTCGCCGACGTGCGCGGACTGGCCGTGACGTCAAACGCGTGCTGGGTGAAGGGCAATTCAATGTAGTAAATCGGCGCCAGCGCGGTGTCGCGAAATTTCTCCACGAAGCCCCGGGCCACGTTCACGTCGACCAGGGTGTCGTTGCCCCCCTGCAGGACCAGGAAGGGCGGCGACTCAACGTCGATCTTTTCCAACGGCGACATGGCGCGATAGAGGTCCTGGTTCTGCGCGAATTGCACCTGCACGACGCGCCCCTCGAGCAGGATGAGCAGCCCCTTGCCCAGTCCGTGCCACTGCGTCTCGTCGCCCGTCATCTCCAGCACGCCGTAAAAGGACATGCACCCGCGCACCGACCAGTCAGTGACGTCGTCAAGGTCACTCGGCCGCCAGGTCGGGTCGTTGGCCGAAAGCGCCAGCAACGACGCCAGTTGGCCACCGGCGGATCCGCCCGAGACGACGATCCGGTCGGGGTCGCCGCCGTGATTGGCGATGTTCTTCTTGATCCAGGCCAGGGTCCGGGTGACGTCGAGCATCTGCGCGGGCCAGGGGTGGCGCGGCGCCAGTCGGTAGTTGCACACCACCGCGATCCAGCCGCGTTCGACGAACTCGTGCAGCATGGGACGGCCCTGCTCGCGCTTGTCACCGAAGGTCCAGGCGCCGCCGTGAATGTAAAAAACGACCGGCGCGTTGGCCGGCGTCGTCGAGAGTCTCCATATGTCGAGACGGTTGCGTGGCTCGGGCCCGTAGGCCACGTCGCGAATGATTTGCATGTGGCGCGGGTGCAGGGGAATCTGCAGCGCCGTGCGCCACCACGAGCCAAAGAGATCGTCCTTCGGCCGGGGGATTTCGAGCGGACGCCGGGGGCTGTTGGCCATATCGCGGCGCACGGTGCGCCGAGAATAGAAGGAGATCAGCACCAGGACCACATTCACCAGGGTCACCAATATTGCGAACGCCCAGATCACCACGCTGAGGCTGTGCGAGTGCGGCCATCCCCACCACCCCAGCAGCGCCAGCAGCGCGGCCTCGACGACGATGGCCTGGGCCGGCAGTTCGCCGGCGGCCCAACCCACTGGGTAGGCGAACGCGGCGAAGATTCCTTTCCGACCTGGTCGCAGCGCGGTCGAGGCGCTGAAGAGCAACCACGCCGAGCACGCCACTACGAAGTAAGCCATGGGACCATTGTGCTCGCACCGAAGCCAGTCGGGCAAACTCCTAGTCTTGAGGGCATGTCAGATTGGCCCAGGCCGCTCGAACAACTGCGCGCCACGGTAGGCATCTGGACCGCGACACACGAATCACTCCCGCCGAGCCAGAGCGGCGAGATCGCCAGCGAACTCGAATCGCTCGGCTTCGCGGCGATGTGGATGCCCGAAGCCTGGGGACGCGAGGCCTTCACAAACGCGGCGCTGCTCTTGTCGGCGACCTCGAGCATCACCATCGCGACGGGCATTGCCAACATTTGGGCCCGCGACGCGGTCAACGCCGCCAACGCCGCCAAGACGCTCAGTGCGGCGTTCGCCGACCGCTTCATCCTGGGCCTCGGCGTCAGCCACCTGCCGCTGGTCGAACGTCTGCGCGGCCATCACTACGAGACGCCCCTTCGAGCGATGCGCGAATACTTGTCGGCGATGGACGCCGCCCCGATGTTCGCCAATGAGGGCCAGCAGCGCTACGCCCGGGTGCTCGCCGCGCTCGGTCCCAAGATGCTCCAGCTGGCCGCCGACATGACCGACGGCGCCCTTCCCTACCTGGTGACGCCCGAGCATACGCAACAGGCGCGCGAGGCGGTGGGTGACAAATTCCTCGGCGTGGAGCAGGCCGTCGTGTTGGGCACGGATCGCGAGGAGTTCCTGCGCCGCGCACACGCCCACTTGGAGATCTACACCGGCTTAGACAACTACAAGAACAGCTGGCGGCGTCTGGGCTTTGGTGACGAGGACTTCGTGCGCGGCGGGTCGATCCGCCTGTGCGAAGCCCTGGTCGTGCACGGCGATGAGGCGACCGTACTGGCCAAGGTCAACGAACATCGCCAGGCCGGCGCCGATCACGTCTGTCTCCAGGTGTTGGGTGAGGAACCGGGGACTCCCCCGCTCGATGAGTGGCGCCGCCTGGCCCCGATCGTCAACGCCTAACGTCCCCGCTCGTTTTGCCCGAAGGCGTCACCGGCGCCGACGAGGACAGCGAGACCCTTAGTAGCCCGGAAGGGCGGCGCGCAGTTCGTCGAGGTGTTCGTTGACCAGGCTGCGGGGCGTGTGCTTGGGGTCCAATCGGCCGCTGACCAGTCGCACGAATGCCTCGGTCGCCAGTTCGATGTCGGTGTGGCCCCCTTGTTCATTGGGCGACAGGGCCACCGAATCTTCTGCGAAGGTCAGAATGAACTCGCGCGCGGGGTCGGTCGTGCTGATGTGCAGGTCGCGGGCCTCGCCGGACGACTTGGCGGAAAAGCCGACGTAAATGGGCAGGTTGTCCACCAAAACGGCGGCGGCGTCCTCAGGCAAGGTCGCCGAGCCGTCCAGCGTCACTTCGACGTCCCAGGTGTGCAGCACCTGCTCTTGGAGCCGCATGCCCACGAAGCCGTCGAAGTCGAGCGTCATCGGTCCCATCGAGTACAGGAACTTGTCACGACCCTCTTCATCGAGCATCTGCAATTGGTCGAGCAGCGCCCCGTCCGCGACCAGGGCGTCAGCCACCTGCGCGGCCGGCTCCTTGGCGTTCCACTCGTCCCAGACCGACTGGTTGAAATCGGGGTCGGCCTCGTTGCCCGACACCACGTTGTCGAATGAGCGACCCATGATGATCGCCCCGGAGCCGATGTGCGACATGGTGTCGGCGATCGACCACTCCTTGGGGTAGGCCGAGTCCGTGTACTTGGTCGGATCGATCTTCTCCACGACCTCGCTCAGGTGAGCGACCGAGGAATGCAGTGCCTTAAGAGATTCCTTCATCCATATCTGCTTTCTAGTTACGACGCAGCGGCTGCGTCGGTTGCTGCAACATTTTCGCTCGCTGCCAACTGTTCCTGCTTGGCGCTAGCGAGCAGTAGCTGGGTCAAGGAGGCTCCGGCCATGACCGTTCCGGCGAGCAACGCCTTGCGGGTGAAGGACTTCGAAAGATGCGGGCCGAGTCGCAGCGCGCCCGGGCCCGCGCTCATCAGCGCGATCGCCATGGCCAAATTCGTCAGCGGCAGTTCAAATCCGCCATTTTTGGCTAATGGCCCCTTTTTGCGATGAGTGCTGGACGCGACCGTCATGGTGCCGGCAATGATGAGCGGACCGAGGGGATCGGCGATGCCGGTCGCGGTCAGCAGTCCGCCGCCGAGTTCACTCGCGCCGGCGACGGCGCCCATCAATTTTCCTGGCCGCATCCCCATTTTCTCGAATCCCGCTCCCGTGGCGTCGAGCCCCGCACCCTCGAACCAGCCGAACAGCTTTTGCGCTCCGTGCACGCAGAGATAACAGCCAAAGACGACTCTGGCGACGAGCAGACCAACGTGGCGCATGAACGAGCTCCTCTTGACATCGAAAGCGAATCCTAACCAATCCGCTTATCGTCGAGTTCAAATTTACCGGTCCTAGCCCGACACGTGACGGGACAACACAATCGGTCGCGACGTGTTTCAAGAATGAAGCGATGGGGACTGGCTCGGCGAACCCTGATTGCCCGCTCCTGATGGACCGCACTGCGACCAACGTTTCGACAAAAGTTAGGGTCACGCGCTGGAGGCGAGCCCGTAGGATAGTTGCATGCCGAAAGCAAGTACTTTGCCACACAAGGTCGCCAACGACATGTCCACCAACGAAGACATCGTGCGGATCCAAAGCTCCCTCCAGATGATGTCTCAGTCCATGAACCAGGTGCGGGCCCACGAACATCTCCTGCAGGCGGCCGGTGTGCGCATCGATAAGGCGGGGATCGCCCTGCTGTTCAAGCTGCAGCGCCACGGCGACTCCGCCCTGCGCGTGACTGACCTGGCCGAACTTCTGGGCGTCGACCCGCCCACCGTGACTCGCAAGGTCCAGCAACTCGAGCGCCTCGGTTTTGTTGTCCACGACGCAGACGCCGAGGACGGCCGAGCCACCCGGATTCAACTGACCCAGGCCGGACGCGACACCTTGGAGCGGGTCCTCAGCGCCCACCGCGA
>PLXU01000180.1 GCA_003151555.1 Acidimicrobiaceae bacterium
CGGTGTTGCACTCGATTGCGAACTTAGCGGCCATCGGGCTCGAACGGGCGCGTTCACAAGAAGCCACGGCGCGGGCCGAGGCGGCGCAGCAGAGCAGCGAGTTGCGGGCGACCGTGTTGGATGCTCTGGCACACGAGTTCAAAACGCCGCTCACGTCGATGAAGGCGGCGGCGAGCGATCTGCTCGCGAGCGAGGCCACCAGCGCCCGCGATCGCGAGCTGGTGGCCATCATCGACGAAGACCTGGATCGGTTCCAGGCACTGGTGACCGATGCGGTGCAGATGTTGCGAATCGATGCCGGCGATTTCACCGTGCATCTCGACCGCCACAATCTCGCCGATGTCGTCGCCACGACGTTACAGAAATTCGAGAGGCGTCTCGATGGTCACCATCTCCTCAAGCAGGTTCCTGAGCACTTGACGGTCGACGCCGATCGCGAGTTGCTCGGACTGGCGCTGCGGCAGTTGCTCGATAATGCGCTGAAATATTCGCCCCCAACATCGACCATCGAGATTCACGCACGGGGCAATGGAGCCGTGGAGGTGGTCGTTCGCAATTCTGGTTCGACGATTCCAGAGCGCGAGCAAGCGCGGGTTGTCGAGCGCTTCTATCGGGGCGCGCAAGCAGGCCATATTCCGGGAACCGGGATGGGCCTCGCCATTGTCCAGCAGATCGCGCGGGCGCACGGGGGGACCTTGACGATTTCGAGTTTACCCGAAGCAGGAACAGCATTTGCGCTCTCGCTCCCGCGCGGAGGCCCCGTCTCGTGAGCGCCGGCCGGATCCTGGTTGTCGACGATGACCCTCAGATTCGGCGGGTCATGCGCGTCACGCTGACGGGCCACGGCTACGAGGTGGACGACGTCAAGAATGGCGAGGCGGCGCTGGAGAAGCTCCGCGACGAGCGGTTCGATCTCGTCCTGCTCGACATGAACATGCCCGGTATGGGTGGCCTCGAGACGTGCCGGGCGATTCGCGCACAGTCCGAGATCGCCATCATCATGTTGACGGTCCGAGACAGCGAAGCCGACAAGGTCGACGCGCTCGATGCTGGAGCCGACGACTACGTGACCAAGCCGTACAACCCACCCGAGCTGCTGGCGCGGATTCGGGCCGCCTTGCGGCGGACGCCGTGGACACAAGGTCCGAGCGGGCGGATGACGCTGGGTCCGGTGGAAGTGGACTTCGACACCCGCCACGTGACCGCCCGCGGCCGTAGCGTGCGATTGACACCAAAAGAGTTCGAGCTTCTCCGGTACTTCGTCGCGCATGCAAATAAGGTGCTGTCGCATCGGGAACTTCTGCAGGCGGTCTGGGGTCCCGACTACGGCGATCAGGTCGACTACCTCCGCGTCTTCGTGAACCAACTGCGAAAGAAGATCGAGACGAAGCCCTCGAGTCCGGTGTATCTCCTGACCGAACCGTGGGTCGGCTACCGCTTCTATCTGCCGCCCGAAAAGCCCTGAGCGGAAATCCTAATAGCCGCCTAATGACTTCCTAAGGCCTCGCCTCCTACAGTGGGGGTGTTGGTGAAGCAGTCATGAGCCAAATCATTCAGCTCGCGTCGGCCGCCGTGGAAGCGCCAGGCGGTCCACCTGTTGAACGCAGAGATCCGGCCATCCACACTGACGCGGTCTACGTGGTCTACACTTCGATTGACGAGACACTCGCCGCGGTACGAGCGGCGGGCGACTTCGCGAAGGCGTTGGGTGTTCCGGTCATGCTCATTCACTTCCGGACGGTTCCCTACGCGCTGCCCGTGGACGCGCCATGTGGAATTTCACCGGTCGAAACCGATGCGTTCACCACGCGCCTTCGAGCGGAGGGCGTCGACGTCCGCGTCCGTGTACACTTGTGCCGCGACGGGCGTCGAGCCATTCCGTTGGCGTTCACACCTCATTCATTGATCGTGGTCGCTGGCCAGCGCCGCTGGTGGCCGACCGAGTCGGACCGGTGGCGTCGGATGCTCGAAGCCGCCGGGCATTTCGTGGTGTTCGTCGACACGTCCGAAGAGAGGGAGCTATCCCATGCTTGACCTGTTTTACCTCGTGATCGGGGTCGTCGGATTCCTCGCGCTGTGGGCCATCACGAAGGCCTGTGACCGGGTGTAGGAGACTCACCATGTTCGATTACCTCATTTCCGGCATCGTAGCGGTGTTTCTGCTCGTGTACCTCGGGTGGGCGATGTTCAAGCCCGAGAAGTTTTGAGGCCGCAATGACTAGCATTGGCATTCTGCAGATTCTCGTGTTCTTCGGCCTGATCCTGCTCGTGACCAAGCCGATCGGGCTGTTCATGTCGCGGCTGTTCCAGGGCGAGCGCACCTTCCTCCATCCGGTCTTTCGGCCGCTCGAAGCGCTCGTCTACAAGCTGTGCGGCGTCCGAGAGGATCAGGAACAACGGTGGACGCAGTACGCCGCGTCACTGCTGTCGTTCAGCTTCTTTTCTTTCCTGTTCGTGTACGCCTTCCAGCGGCTCCAGGGGCTTCTGCCGTTGAATCCGCAGGGGTTCGGCACGAGCCAGGTGAGTCCAGACCTGTCGTTCAATACCGCCATGAGTTTCATGACGAACACGAACTGGCAGG
>PLXU01000075.1 GCA_003151555.1 Acidimicrobiaceae bacterium
CGGGCACACCGAAGCCACGGTCGACCTGTGTCGACTGGCCGGGAAGTTCCCCGGCGGTGTGCTGTGCGAGATCGTGACGGCCGACAAGTCCGGCATGGCCCGCCTGCCCGAACTAGAGGTGTTCGCCGACACTCACCAGTTGCCGCTCATCTCCATCGCCGATCTCATCCGCTATCGCCGTCAACACGAGAAGCTGGTGCGCAGGGTCGCGGAGGCGTCGCTGCCGACCGAGCATGGCCAGTTCCAGGCCTACGTCTTTGAATCGGTGCTCGACGGCGAACAGCACCTGGCGCTCGTCTACGGCGACCTCGACAACACCCGCGACGTGCTGGTGCGTGTGCACTCCGAATGCCTGACCGGAGACGTCATGGGTTCGATGCGCTGTGACTGCGGGCCCCAGCTGCACACGGCCCTAGCCAAGATCGCGGCCGAGGGTGCGGGCGTCGTCGTGTACCTGCGCGGTCACGAGGGTCGAGGCATCGGGCTCGGTCACAAAATCCGCGCCTACGCCCTCCAGGAAGAAGGTTCGGACACCGTTGACGCCAATATTGAGTTGGGATTGCCCGTTGACTCGCGCGAGTACGGCATTGGCGCACAGATCCTGGTGGACCTGGGCGTCACGTCCATGCGTCTCATGACCAACAACCCGAGCAAGTACGGCGGACTGGAGGGCTTCGGCCTTAATATCGTCGAGCGCGTGGCGATCGAAAGCCTGCCGACCGAATTCAATATTGACTACCTGCGCACCAAGCGCGAGCGCATGGGTCACCTGCTCGACGGCCTCGATGAACTCAACTAGCGCGACGCAATTCGACGCCGACGCGACCGAGGCGCTGCGCGCCCGCGCCGGGGAGTATCTAGAGGGTGCTCACGATGGTCGAGGATTGCGCATGGGATTGGTGTGCAGTCGCTTTAACGGCGCCATCACTACTCGACTCCTCAGCAGTGCGCTCGAGTCGTTGGCGGAGTGCGGCGTCGACCGCGGTGACATATCGATTGCCTGGGTGCCGGGCGCCTTCGAGATTCCACTGCTGGCGTTGGCGTACGCCGACGCGACCCGACCCTACGACGCGGTCATTGCCCTGGGCGCGGTTATTCGCGGCGACACGAGTCACTACGAGATTGTCTCGGGCGAATGCGCCCGCGGCCTCCAGGACGTGCAGCTCAGCACCCGGGTACCGGTGGTGTTCGGCGTGCTCACCACGGAGTCGGTCGACCAAGCGCTGGAACGCTCGTTGCCCGACCACACCAACAAGGGGCGAGAGGCGGCACTGACGGCGCTGGAAATGGTCTCCGTCATTCGTCAAGGCTCGTTGGCCATTTAGATGATCACTGGTCGCATTGCATCATTCGACGAACGCCGCGGCGACGGCATTTTTCTCGACGATGACGGTCAACCCTTCTACTTTCACTGCGTTGAAATTAGTGATGGATCGCGAATGATCGCCGCCGGGGTTCGAGCCAGCGGCGAACGGCGAGTCGGTCGACTGGGCCGCGACGAAGTCGCGAACGTTGCAACGCTGGCTTAGCTTGCACGACGCGCCGACTGGCGCGACGAGTTGGGGACGCGAACCGGTTGTAATCTTGATCCGTGAACGACTACGGCGACGCCACGGTGCAGTGCACGGCCACGGGAGTACGTTTGCGCGGCTACTACCCGCCGTGGGTGACGAAGAACATTCCCTACGCGTCGATTCGCTCGGTGCGCCGAGTGCAGATCGCGGCGTTGCGCGGACGCGCGCGAATTTGGGGGAGCGCTAACCCGGGCCTCTGGGCCAACTTCGATGCATCGCGACCAAGGAAGAAGATCGCGCTGATCCTGGACCTCGGCAAGAGGGTGAATCCCTTCATCACGCCCGACGACCCCGACGCCGTCGAGTCGGTGATTCGTGAGCGGGCGAAACTTGGCCCCGCCACCGAGGCGCCCAGCCGCGGCCCGATAATTTGAACTTCGCGAACCAGACGTTGCGAGTTATTCGTGAAACCATTGACGTCGTTATCTAGACGAACGACTCGTCCAAGGCGGCTCACGACACACTTCGCGGCGCACGTAAGTCGCGGTCCGCGACGTCGCGGCGCGACTTCGATGATCCTGGCCGCTGTCGTTCTGGTGGTGGGTCTGGCCAGTGCTACGTCGTCGGCCGCTAGCTCACATCGTCAGGCGCGCCTGGCACCGTCGTTGCGTTTAAAGGAACCGGCGGGACTGGCGATTGCTCCCAACGGCGACCTCATCATTGCCGACCAGGGACTCAATCAAGTCATCGTGCGCCTGCCATCGGGTCACTTGCAAGTGCTCGCGGGCACCGGACAAAAGGGCTTCGGCGGCGACGGGGGTGTGGCCACGAACGCAGAACTCAACCAGCCCGACGCCGTGGCGCTGGCCGCCAACGGGACCGTCTACGTGGCCGACGTCGGCAACAATCGTGTTCGCGCGCTGCTGCCTACGGGTCGCATCGCGACCGTCGCCGGTGATGGTCGAAGCGGTTCGTCGCCACCCACAGTGGGAACCATGGCGAGGAACGTGGCCATGTCGCCGAGCGACGTCGCGATCGGACCCAACGGCCGCGTGTACGTGTCGAGCGGCAATTACGTCGCGGAGCTTTCGGCGTCGGGCGAGGTCGTGAGCGTGATCAATCTGTCGTCGACGCCCGGCGTGACGCTGCGCTATAAGCAGTGTGATCCCGAGGCGCTCGCTCTTGATCGCACGGGCAATCTCTTCGTGGGCTGCGCCAACAGTCGAGAACTCATCGAGCGTCTCACCAACGGTAAGTACCAGTTAATTGAAGATCACTATCGACCCCACGACTTTCCGGGCATCGCCGTAACCTACGGTGGCGCGTTGTTGATCACCGATGGTGAGACGCTTCTGGGGGTCATTTCCAATCAGTCGACGGTGCTGCTCGGTCTCAAGACATTTGCTCACCTGGTCTTCGTGCCGAGCGGCATCGCGGTCGCCGCGAATGGCACGATCTATACCGATTGTCAAGCCCGCGACGGCTTTGACAGTGGCGCAGGACTGGCCAAGATAACGCCGAGCGGCGCGGCGCTGCTGCTGCGACTCTGGAAGGAACCGTAGCCAAGGACTGCCTTCACGTATTTATGAAGAGGCGAAGCCACTGCGCGTCAGGTTGTGTGCGACGTGTGCGAGCACGCCGGGCCACCGCGAGTTTGATCTTGTGACCTTCTGCCCTAGGGCGTCCCTAAAAGCACGTGGCACGCTGGAAGGACCCGCACACACAGGAGTTGACATGCGCCGCAAGACTTTGGACTTATTACTCATTTGGGTTGGCGGGTTGCTCACACTCATGCTCCTCGTGGCGGGCTCGGGCCTGTTGTACGGCTCCGACTTCACTTCCTCTTCGGTCACGACGCAGTTGGCCCAGCAGAAGGTGTACTTCGACAACACCGCGGCCCTCAACGCCGAGGGCCCGGCGGTATCCACGTACCTCGACCAGTACGCCGGTCAGCAGCTGCTCACCGGCACCCAGGCGCAGGCCTACGCCAATCACTTCATCCAGGTGCACCTCAACGCGATCGACCACGGCAAGACCTACGCCCAGGCGAGCACGGCCTGTGACCTCGCTCCGACCGCCGCGTGTAATGCGCAGGACCAGCTATTGTTCGAGGGTTCGACCACGCGCGGCCTGCTGCTCAACGCCTACGCCTTCGGGACCATCGCCACGATCGCTCTGTACGCCGCTTTCGCCTCGTTCGCGCTCGCGCTGTTCATGCTCGTGCTCACGTTGCTCGGCGTGCGCCACTACCGCTTCGCCGACCCCGCGGACATCGTTTAGCGACCTTCCTTCTTTGAGAGAACTCGGGCCCACTCTCGAGTTCTCTCAAAGCAACGGCCTTGCGTAGTCGGACTCGTATTCGCTATGCCAGACTTTGCTGATGCAGGGTCGCCGACTCAATCGTTCACAACGCGTGATTGGCGTCATCGGGCTCGGCTTGGCGCTCTATTCATTTGGGACGTGGGTGACGGCGATTGGCGTGCATGGTCTCACGGGCTGGATTGGCTACGCCCCTCTTCAGAGCGTTAACGCGTCCCTGGCGGCCGGGGGATTGCACCCCTGGGCGCGTCTCTTGATATGGCTCGTTTTGATTGGGGTGTGGACAGGCGTCTCGGTCGTGCTCCTGGGGGAGCGTTCTTCACACGACAAAGACAGTGGGACTTCTTGAACAGTTGTGGGAAGGTCTAGGATCCGGTACTCGACGCGGCCCGTACGTACACCTGCTGTACTTCGGCCAGCGCGCTGCGATAGAGGGCCACGTTTTCACCGAGTCGATCGTCACCGGCCTTCAAAATCGCGGCCACGACGTCGATGGTCAACTGGGCGGGGGCCAATTGGGCGGGGGAGGCGGCCAGGTGCACCGCCGCCAACCGGATCAAGTGGAAGATGTAGTTGCCGAGGATCAACTCGACCGGGGTTTCGCGCAGTAACTCAATATCGTCAACTTCGTCGGCACCTTCGGAGGGGGGCGGCGCGTCGGTCACGCCAATCAAGGTAGTCGCACGGACGTGAATCGTGCGCGATTCGGCCCGTAAGGCCCTTCTGCTACTGTGGTGGAGCAGTTCAGCAAGTGAGGTTGGCATTGCCGACGTCCACCTAGGCACGAAGAGTGCACGGGTTCCCAGGAGTTTTGCGCCCC
>PLXU01000057.1 GCA_003151555.1 Acidimicrobiaceae bacterium
GCGTACTCGCCGCTCACGTGATAGGCGCTTAAGGGCACGTCGAGGGCGGCGCGCAAATCGGCCACGACGTCGAGGTAGGTCATGGCGGGCTTGACCATGATGACGTCGGCGCCCTGGGCAACGTCCGCGCGGGCTTCACGAAGCGCCTCGCGCCGGTTACGCGAGTCCTGCTGGTAGGAGCGGCGATGGCCACCGTCGACGATCTGGACGTTGACCGCTTCGCGGAACGGTCCGTAGAGTCCGCTGGCGTACTTGACCGCGTAGGCCAGAATCACCGTCTCTTCGAAGCCGCTGGCGTCAAGGGCGCTGCGAATCGCGCCCACCTGGCCGTCCATCATCCCGCTGGGCGCCACCACCTGGGCCCCGGCCTCGGCCTGGGCCACGGCTGTCTGGGCGTACAACTCCAGGGTGGCGTCGTTGTCTACCGTGCCGTCCCCGCGCACCACGCCGCAGTGGCCGTGGGTGGTGTACTCATCGAGACAGAGATCGGCCATGATGACGATTTCNNAAGAGGATGACCCCGCCGACGCCCGCCGAGTGCAGGGCCCGTACTTCTTCGCGCAACGAGGAAATCGTGTGTTGGAACTGACCGGGCAGGGACCCAATCGCCTGGGGCTCAGTCAACGCCTCAGCGACAAACAGCGGGGCGACCAGGTCAACGGGGGCCAGCTGCGTTTCGGCCACCAAGCGCCGTAGGGCTTCCGTACGGCGAAGGCGGCGGGGTCGTTCGGCGGGAAACACCACTACACCTTATTACTAGCGTCGAAATTCCTTCTCGGGCCGCTCAGGGGTACAGCGAGGCCAACGAGTCGCCCATGGAAGGACCCCAGCCCACGAGCACTCGCTCGTGGTCTTCGGCCACCACTTGGCGCGTCGTCGGACCGGGCACGACCACCCACGCGTCCTCGCTGACCAACTCGCGCGCCACGGACCAGGCCGACGGCGCTCCGATGAAGACCACGTCCGCGACACGCAGCGTGTTCTCCTGTTCTTCGTCGAGTTCGACCGGCAGGGTCTCGTAGCAGGCCACTTTGGTCACCGATATGTCGCGCGCCTGCAGCTCGTTGCTCAACTCCTCGCGCAGCACCACGGCGCCCACCATCAACACCGGGCCCTGGGTGATGACACCCTCCAGCTCCAGGGCTGAGGACGTGGCCTCGGCCGAGATAGTGACGCCGTGGTCGCGCAGAGCGCGAGTCGTTGACGTGCCCACGGTGAGCAGATCGGCGTCCTCGGCCATCGCGCCCAATACCGCGTGTATATAGTCAGCCGTCCGCGAACTAGTCACGACCAGCACGCAGAATTTGCCGTAGTCCGGGCTGGCCTGCAGTTGTCGAGTCACCTCGTCGATGGCGAAGTAATTGGTCGTAGTCAGCGGAATTTCGAGCACGTTGGCGTTGCCCGGCAACCAGGCCATGGCGTCGTCGTTCTTGCCGGCCTCTCGCGTTAGGACAATGTTCACCGGCTAATCCTCCCACCCGGGTAGCGACGCCCCACCGTCGTGGTCGCGCAACTGGATGGCCAGCTCCTCACCCAGCAATTGAGGGTCTCGACCCTGCACGGTTCCACGAACACTTCGACTCCCGTCGGCGGCCAACATCACACCACGCAGCGTAATGACCCCGTTGGCCAGTGTCGCGTAGGCCCCGCCCGGTATGGAACAGCCCACTCCCAACTCGGCCAGGAAGGCCCTTTCGGCCGATACTGCCTGCATTGCCTCGGCGTCGGTGATCTTGGCCAGCGTCGCGATGGTGTCGTGGTCGTCGTCACGGGTCTCGAGCGCGATAGCGCCCTGACCGACCTGGGGCACAAACCACTCGGGGTCGAGCCGTTCGGCGATGAGGCCGTGCTTGCCCAATCGCTCGAGCGCCGCCGCCGCGGTCACGATCGCGTCAACGCCGCCGTTTCCTGCCCGCGCCAGCCGGGTGGCCATATTGCCCCGCAACTCGACGATTCGCAGATCCGGTCGGCGTTCCAGCAGCAAGGCTCGGCGCCGGGGGGAACCAGTCGCCACGGTGGCTCCCGGTCCGAGACCGGCCAACGAACGACCCACCAATACGTCGGCGGGGTCACGCCGTTCGCACACGCTGGCCATCACCAGGCCCGGCGACGTCTGACTGGGCAGGTCCTTGGCCGAATGCACCGCAACGTCCGCGTCACCGGCCAAGACGGCACGCTGAATCTCGATGGCGAACACGCCCTGTCCGCCCAACGTGGCGAGCGGCACGTCACTTTGCATGTCGCCGCTCGTGTCCAGGTGCACGAATTCACTCTTGAAGCCGAAGGCACGCAGATGATCACGGACGAACTCGGCCTGCACCAACGCCAGCGGCGACCGGCGCGTCGCGAGGCGCAGCACGCTCATAGATCAAAGAGGTTGCGCGTGGCCTCGGTCAGTCGAATCCCCTGGTCCATCCCGGCGGCGTCCTTCAACGCGATGGTTGGTCGGTGCGCGATCTTGGCCACGACCGAACGAAGCAACGAACGCACGACGTCGCGCTGCTCATCGCTCATATCGGCGAGCTCCGCCTCGCGGCGCTTCATCTCACTGGCCACCACTTCGTCGAAGTACTCGCGCAACTCACTTACGATGGCCGCCGCCCCGCGTTCGCGCTGATCGTCCATGAATTTCTCCACGTCCTCGAGCACGATCTGACTCGCTTCGTCCGCGGCCTCGTGGCGACCATCAAGGGCCAGTTCCACTTGGGTGCGAAGGTCAGAGATGTCGACCTTGCGCACATTTGGCAGTTGGCCGACCTCGCTCTCGACCGCCCGGGGCAGCCCCAAGTCAACAATGAAGATCGGCTGCGAGCACGATTCCAAATGCGAGAGAGAGATGATGGGCGACGCGACTTCGACCGCCACGATGACCAGGCGGGCCGACGCGAGGTTCTCGGTCAGTTCCTCGAGGGGCGCCACCACCACGCGAGCGTCACCGGCCGATTCGCGCAACGCCTCCGCCCGCGCGATCGTGCGGTTGCTTAGCGTGAGCGTGGCGAGTTGTGGGCGGGCCACGAGCAGACTCTTGACCACACCGGTCGCCAACTGTCCGGCTCCCACCACGACGACGTGGGCTCCGTCTATTTGCTCGCCCAGCTCTTGGACCGCCATTGACACCGCCGCCTGCGCGAAGCTCGTGGTGCCGCGAGCGATAGCCGTTTCGTTGCGAACCCGCCGGCCCGTCGTGATGGCCCGTCGGAACAGTTCGGTGAGTTCGGCGCCGGCCGTTTGCTCCTCGTGCGCCAGTTCGAGGGACCGACGCAGTTGACCGAGGATCTCGAATTCACCGGGCACGACTGACTTGAGGCCGGCGGCCACGCTGAACAGGTGGGTCGCCACCCCGCGATCGAAGTGCACGGTGAGCCGGTCGGCAAATTCACTGGCCGCCAGTCCCGTTGCCTCGGCGAGCGTCGCCGTGATCTCCTCGATGGCGCCGTGAAAGCGGTCCACCACCGCGACCACTTCGGTGCGCAGGCAGGTCGAGAGGAAGACGGCTTCGTGGATGTTGCGATGAATGACCAGGGAACGAAGGACCTTGCTCCACTCCTCTTCGAGCACGGTGGTGCGTTCGAGGAACTCGAGCGAGGCGTGCTCGTGGTCCACCCCTACTGAAATAAGTGTCACTGCGCCTCCGTGGCCGTAGTCAAACTACGCCCCTCGCGTCGCATTCACCCTAGCGATGCCGAGCGAGTGCAATACACCGCCGCCCAGCGGACCGGTGCCGTTGTTGAGGTGATACATCAATATCTGCAGCTCGATCGAGAAGTCCACGTAGTGCACGGCGGTGCCCAACGGCACGTTGAGCACCTGGGGCGCGAAGTTGAGCAACGCGTGGACCCCGGCTCCCACTAAGAGGTCGCTCACCTCTTGGGCGGCACTGGCCGGCACGCAGAGCACGCCCACGGTGGCGTTGACCATCGGCTCGTTAATGGAACGCACCAGGTGACCGCCGATTTCGGTGCCCACGACCGCTGGGTCCGAGTCGTAGAGGGCCACCAGCTGGGCGCCGCGAATGAGGAAATGGGCCGAGTTCACGAGGGCCCGGCCCAGGTTGCCCAGGCCCACCACCACCACGTCGTAGTGCAGGTCGTGGCCCAGCGCGTCGCCGATGCGCTCGCTCAGGACACTGGTGTCGTAGCCGGCCCCGCGGGTGCCCAGCGAACCCAGGCCCGCCAAGTCGCGGCGCACGGTGGTCGCGGTGACCCCAGCCAGTTCGCCAATTTGCTTGGAATCAATTCGGTTGATGCCGCGCGCCAACCAGCCCTCGGCGATGCGCTGAT
>PLXU01000123.1 GCA_003151555.1 Acidimicrobiaceae bacterium
AACCGGTCGAACGAACGGGCTCGCGACAAGCGTGGCCACGGTGGTGCGCACGTCGGCCTCCACGTCGCGGTAGGCGCCCAGGCGAAAGCCGGGGCGCCTACCGAACTCGGATTCGAGTTCTCCCTGGAGGTGTTCTTCGTCAAAGGTCTCGAGTCCGCAACGGGTGTGATGTATCACCATCACCGTGTTCGTGCCGAGCAGTCGTTCGCTGAGCAGGAGGCTGCGCACCACGTCGTCGGTCGCGATGCCCCCCGCGTTGCGGATGAGGTGCGCCTCGCCCAGATCGAGGCCGAGTGCGCCGAACAGGTCGAGTCGCGAGTCCATGCAGGTGACGACGGCGAGGCGACGGCGGGGTTCGGTCGCAAGCACCCGGTGGCCGTGATTCGCGACGTAGGCGCGGTTGTTCGCGAGCAGGTCATCAATGGTGGCCACGGCCGGTGAGCCTAGGGGCCGCGGTCGGTACGCTCGGACCCAGGAGGTGATGTGGACCACGCCGCACATATTCGAGACGAGCTACGCGGCGAGGCCGTCGCGAGCTATGCGGGAAAGTTGTGGCCGGCCGAATTTGAGGATTTTCACCGCGTGACGTGAAGTGGGTCAGATCCCTTGTTGAATGTCTTTAGCGAATTCAAACAACAAGGAGAAATCTGACCCATGACAATCGTAACGCCCAACTTCAACGCCACGCCTGATCTGCAGCGCCAGGTGGCTGACCCGATCACCGAACTGCTGCGAGCTCACGCTCGAACCCTGATCCAGAGCGCTCTCGAGGTGGAGGTCGAATGCATGTTGGCCGAACTGCGCGAAGGTGGCGCCCACGTGGTGCGAAACGGCCACTTGCCGCAGCGTCAGGTGACCACCGCAATCGGCGACGTGGCGGTCTCGGTGCCAAGGATCAGGTCGCGCGACGGCGGCAACGTGAACTTCGCTTCCACCATGGTGCCCAGATACTTACGACGCTCGGCGTCCATTGACGCCTGGGCTTGTTACGCCTACCTGCGCGGCGTGAGCGAGGCCGATGTCGCCGGTGTCCTCGAAGTGGTGCTCGGCGAAGGCGCGAAGAAGGTGACGCCCGCGGTGCTGCTGGGCCTGAAAAAGGCCTGGACCAGCCAGTTTGACGAGTGGAAGACCCGCGATCTGTCCACCACCACCTTTACCTACCTCTACGCCGACGGCATCTACCAGAACCTGCGCGGCGATCACGACAAGATCTGCGTGCTCGTGCTCATGGGGGTTGACACGAACGGCCACAAGCACCTGATCTCACTCGAAGACGGCGTGCGCGAGTCCACCCAGAGCTGGCGCGAGCTGTTGCTGAGCGCCAAGAACCGCGGACTGCGCGCGCCACAGCTCGCGACTGGTGACGGGGCCCTCGGGTTCTGGGGCGCACTCAGCGAGGTGTTCAGCGAAACAAAGCACCAGCGCTGTTGGATGCACAAGACCGGCAACGTTCTCAACTACCTGCCCAAGTCCGTCCAGGCCAAGGCCAAGGACGATCTGCACCAG
Organism: Acidimicrobiaceae bacterium; assembly: GCA_003151555.1. Lineage (GTDB taxonomy): Bacteria > Actinomycetota > Acidimicrobiia > Acidimicrobiales > RAAP-2 > RAAP-2. The sequence continues at coordinate 1,507 of PLXU01000123.1, forward strand.
ATCTGGATGGCTGAGAGCCGCGCGAACGCTGAGCTGGCGATGGGACAGTTCCAAGAGAAGTACTCAGAGAAATACCCCAAGGCCGTGCACTGTCTGGTGAAGGATCGCGTCGAGATGCTCGCCTTCTACGACTTTCCCGCCGAGCACTGGAGCCACATCCGCACGACCAACGCCATTGAGTCAACCTTTGCCACGTTGCGTCACCGCACGAAGAGGGTGAAGGGTGCTTTCAGCCGCGAGAGCGCACTGTCGATGATGCTGCAACTCGGCCTCGAGGCGCAAAAGCACTGGCACCGCATCACCGGCGCCGAGAAGTTGGGACAACTCATCGAAGGCGTGCAGTTCGTCGACGGCATCGCGCAACTCGCCGCCTAGAACTCAACTCCACAGCAACGAAGTGGGTCACGACCATCACCCGTCACGTCCGCACACGCCAGCGTCACTGCCGATGGCTACACTCGCCACCGACAGCAACAAGTGGTCAACGATTCAACTGCGGACGTTGTGAGTCTTTCAAGGATTCAAGACGCCGGACACAAGATTTCCCCATAACTCGACCCCCAACATCGATAAAAACTCCACGAGAACGTCCCGCAGTTCCAGAACACTAGACCTAATGACTTCCCGACATGCGGAACGATGTGCCAGCGTCAACGACATCGTCCACAGCAGGCCCGTACGCCGATGTGGCCAGATCTGTGACCGAAGGGTCGCTAGTAATTGGGTCACTGAGAGTCACGTGACTTGACGAGGCGGACCAGGTCGATGACGAAACCTACTTTCATCACATCTCCGAAGGTCCGCAGTGAGCGCGTCAGAAGCCCGGGATGTCCCTAATGCAGTCCTTGTTCCTGAAGAACCCCGGGCCAACAGCCTATGAGAGATCCGCAACATCCCCGTCAACTACCACTGATGAAATGCTGTTATCAGTCGTGCCGTGCGCCCCGATTTCTACGGGTCGACTATTCGACACATTTGGATGAGTTCCAGTGCTCGACGCACGCCGCTTAGGTGACCGGCTCCGAGCTCGCGCGCTGCGGATCCCGTTCTGGCGCCACCAGACCACGCCGCTTCCCAAGTTCGTCATACAGCCCCGGCGTGTGGACCTGCTCGTGGTGATCGAGTCGCCGTCCGCACGGGCGCCGACTCTGATAGATCGACATGATCTCGTCAAGCTTCCCCGCCTCGAGACACTCGAGGAATGCTTCAAGATTGCGACGCGGAATCGAGGCAAAGGACTGCCGTCGCCGGTATCTAGCGACGATGACGAACACCGCAACGTCCCAAGTCACCACCACTGGTGCCAGCTCACACGTCGGTCGCCGTCGCGGTCCCTGAAGTTCCTTCCAGGCATCCGACTTCCACGGGGCTGGCACCGAGCGATCGTCATCACTGACTTCCAACCGACCCTCCGACGGTAGTGGCGCGTGCCCCGTGACCACCGATTCGGCGAGTCGCGTATCGCCGTGATTCGAACGATCGCCGAGCGCTTCGCGTACCG
>PLXU01000063.1 GCA_003151555.1 Acidimicrobiaceae bacterium
AGCGCGAGCGCGCCGATGGCCAGCACGGGCAGGACGAAGATCGCGACGGTATTGAAGTGACCCGCGACGCTGAGCAGCGCCACCACGCCAATGCTGAGAACGACCGTCACGAAAAGTTCGGGCGTGTCACCCACTAAGAAGTCCCACCAGAACATGGCGAAGCCCTTTATTAGACGAACGAAGAGGGTCGGCTGCCTGTCGTTCACGGGGCCACCTCACTGTCCACCAACGGGTGTTGGCGTCGCATCACGGTGACGAGGAGCCACGTCACGAGCGCGTAGAGCAGCACGAAGAACAACAAGGTCACGTCGTTATCGGGCCACTTGATCTTGAGACCCTCACCGGTCCAGAAGGTGCCGTACGTTACGAGCAGGACGCCGACGCTCATCTTCATGGCGTTCTCCGGCACCCTCGAGAGCTGGCGGGCCACGATGACGCCCGCCACACCCACCACCACAACCGCGATTGCGGCGACGATGACCGCGAGTCCGAGGCGATGGGCCGACGTGCCCAGCGTCAGCACGATGATCACGACCTCCAGGCCCTCGAGAAAGGTTCCCTTGAACGCGACGACGAAGGCAACCCGATCGCGGTCCACCGTAACGTCGAGCGCCTGCAACTCGGCGACTTTCATTCGGTAGATCTCGTCTTCATCGTGCTTGGCCTTAAGACCGCTCGAGCGCAGGATCGCCTTTCGTAGCCACTGCATTCCGAAGATCAAAAGCACTCCACCCACGACGAGGCGCAGCCCGTCGAGCGGCACGTGCACCAACGCCGGACCAAAGGCCGCGACCAACGCCGCCAACGCGAAGAGCGCGACGACCACGCCCTGCAGCGCCGAACGCCAGCCCCGGGTGTGTCCCACCGCCAACACGATGGTGAGGGCCTCGACCATTTCCACCGAACAGGCCAGGAACACCGCCCCGACGAGCACGACAACTCCAGTTGTAACCGTTGTGGCAAACAAAAGCGATACGCACCTCTCGCGTGATTCAGAGGATGGTGAAAAGAATCCTCACTAGAAACCTTACGAGTTTAGTGGTCGCGTTGGCGCAACTCGTCTTCCACGGCCGCCGGATCGATGCCCCGACTGCGCAGCAACAACAGGGTGTGGAACCAGAGGTCGGCCGCTTCGCTAGCCACCCTTTCCTCACTCTCGCTGAGCGCGGCCACCACCAGCTCTACCGCTTCTTCGCCGACCTTGCGCGAGAGCAGCGCGGTACCGTCTCGCAGCATCGTGGCGACATAGGAATCGTCCGCGTTCGCCTGCTCGCGCTGGAGAATTCTCCGCCAGAGCCACGGGGTGAAGCAGGACGTTGTCCCGTCGTGACAGGCCGGTCCGTCGGCGTTCACGCGCACGAGCACCGCGTCCTCGTCGCAGTCGAGCTGGACCTCCACCACGTGCATCACGTTGCCCGAAGTCTCGCCCTTTTGCCAGAGCTTCTGGCGCGAGCGAGAATAAAAGTGCACCAGACCACTCGAGCGTGTGAGGCCCAGCGCTTCTTCATCCATCCAACCGAGCATCAGGACCCGGCCGGTCCGGTCGTCCTGCACAATCGCCGCGCGTAGTTCGTCGCTCACACCCGCTCCTTCACCGGTCGCAGTTGCACGCCCAGACTTTCCAATTCCCGTCGCAACCCCGGCAGACCGGCGGGGTTCTCGTGCACGATAGAGGCCACCAGTGCGGCGTCGGTGATGGCCAAAGCCTCGGCCACGTGTTGGGCCGAGCCCGCGCCGCCGGACGCGATGACCGGGATGGCGATCGCGGCGCGCACGGCGCCCGTGAGCTCTAAGTCGAAACCCTTGCGCTGGCCGTCGTGAAAGATCGACGTCAGCAGGATCTCGCCGGCCCCGCGTTCGGCGGCCTCGATGGCCCACGGAATGACCTTCGTCGTGGTCGCCACGCGACCACCATGCGTGTGCACCACGCCGCCGCCCGCGTCGATCGCCACCACCACGGCCTGGCTGCCGTAGCGGGAGGCAATGGCGGTCACGAGCGCGGGATTGGCGAGCGCGGCTGAATTGAGCGACACCCGGTCGGCCCCCGACTCGATGATTCGCATGGCGTCGGCCACGCTGCGCACACCGCCGCCGACGGTGAAGGGTATGTCGAGCACTTCGGCCACGTGGACCACGACCGAGGTCATGGTCTCGGTGTCGTCCGGCGTCGCCGCGATGTCGAGCAGCACCAGTTCGTCCGCGCCACCGGCGCTGTAAAAGGCGGCCAGTTCCACGGGGTCACCCACGTCACGCAGACCAACGAAGCTCACGCCCTTCACCACCCGGCCGTAGGCCACGTCCAGGCAGGGGATCAGGCGGGCGAGAGGCATTGCTCAAGGAGGTTGAGGCCGGCCGGGCCGCTCTTTTCGGGGTGGAACTGAACACCAAAAAATGAGCCGTTGCGCACCGCGACCGAGACGCCCTCGGACCGGGCCACGGTGTCGGGCGACTCACCCGCGTAGGAGTGGGCGAAGTAGTAGGCCTCATTCCAGGGTTCCACCATGGCCCAGCCGAGCCGCGGTACCCGCGGCGTCGTCAGGCGCGTCACGTGTCCACTCAACAGTCCGAGGCCCGCGACGCCGCCATCTTCCTCGGTCGTCTCCAACGCCAGCTGCATGCCCAGGCAGATGCCCAGAATCGGTCCGCCACTAGAGAACCGTTCGTGCAGCGCGACGTCCGCGCCCGTCTCGTGCAGGTGCACCATGGCGCTGCGCGCCGAACCCACGCCCGGCAGCACGACGAATGGTGCCTCCAGTAGGGCCTCGCGATCGTTTGAGACTTCGCTCGTGCGGCCCAGTCGGCTGAGCGCGGCCCGCACCGAGTGGGTGTTGCCCGCTCCGTAGTCAACCACCACGACCTCGCTCACAACGAGCCCTTCGTCGAGCGCACCAGCGAGCCGTCGCGGGTGAGGGCCTGGGCCAGGGCGCGGCCGACGGCCTTGAACGAGGCCTCCGCGACGTGGTGGTCGTTCTCGCCGTTGGCGGTCACGTGCAGGGTGATGCGTGCCGTCTGGGCCAACGATTCGAAGGCGTGCGCGGCCATGCCGGGGTCGGGGGTGATGGAGATGTTGGCCGTCGCACGACCCGAGAGGTCCACCACCGCGTGGGCCAGCGCCTCGTCCATCGGCACCCGGGCCTCGCCGTATCGGGTGAGTCCCCGTCGGTCGCCCAGGGCCATATCCAGGGCCTCACCGAACGTGCGCATCATGTCCTCGACGGTGTGGTGCTCGCCCGTTTCGAGGTCGCCCACGCCTTCTAAGCGCAGATCCATCCCGCCGTGAAAGGCCAACTGCTGGAGCATGTGATCGTAGAATCCCAGACCAGTGTTCACGTAGACGCGGCCCTCGCCCGGCACGCGCAGACGAACGTTGAGCAACGTCTCGGCCGTGGCGCGCCGGTGGCGCACGCTTTGGCTGGGCGGCGAGGCGCCCCGCAACTCGCAGCGCAGTGCATCGAGCAGGAAATCGTCGTCGAGCTCGTCGCGCACGCTGACCCGCAATCCCCCGGGATAGGCGCGCAGCACGACGCCGTATACCAACATCCTCTCGACCAGCTCGTGGGGATTATCCATCGGGATGAACAAGAAGTTCGTATATGAACGCAGCGCCACCAGACCAAGGGTCGCCAATTCCTCGGCCAGTCGGTCACGTTCGGCCACCTGGGACGACACGTCCGGTTCTTCCCTCATGGCCGCCAGGGCCAACGACGCGGAGAGCGACGAGACCGAAAGGGGTGCCTGGCGCGACGTGATGACGGCCGTCAGCTCGGGCGTCGCGACCGCGTAACCAACGCGCGCCCCGGCGAGTCCGTAGGCCTTCGAAAACGTACGCAAGATAATGGCGCCGCTGTCAACGAGCTCGAGCGCGTCGACGCCCGCGTAGTCGGCGTAGGCCTCGTCGATGACCAACTGGCCCGCCACGTCGGGAATCTCGGGCATTTCGCCGGTTGGGTTGTTGGGCCGGCACACAAACACCAGGTCGGCGCGGGCGGGGTCGTCAATCATGGTTGCGCCCGCCATCGAGGCGGCGTAACGGTACATGGAGTACGAAAAGGCCGGCACGGTCGCCACCGTGCCCCCTTCGCCAAAGATGCGCGCCAGCAGCACGATGAATTCGTCGCTGCCCGCGCCGAGGGATATCTGATCGAGACCCACGCCGTGACGAGTCGCGACGGCCTGGCGCAGCGATTCGTACCGGCCGCGGTCGTATTCGTTGACGTCGGCCAGCGCTCTGGCCAGCGCGGCCGGACGGGCACTCGCCGGCGGCGTGGGCGCCACGTTGCCGTCAAAACGCAGGATTGATCTCACGTCGAGGCCGACCTGGGCGGCCAGCGCCTCGCTCGACGGCGGCCACTGGTATGCCTCGAGGACTTTAGGGCTACTCACGTCGGGCCGTCGCCTTGTGCGCGGGCATGTCCTCGAGGTCGGCCAGCGCTTCGATGATCGGGGCGAGCAGTTCCAAACCCTCCTTGGTGACGCGTTGCACGGTGACGGTTTTCATGAAGGTCTCCAGCCCGAGTCCGCCGGTGGACTTAGACCAGCCGCCCGTCGGAAGTACGTGGTTTCCGCCGGTCGCGTAGTCCCCCGCCGGCACCGGCGAATAGGGACCCACAAATACGGCGCCGGCGTTTCGTATTCGCCCGGCCAGTGACTCAGCGCGCACGCCCAATAGCGCGACATGCTCGGCGGCGTATCCCTCGACTTCGGCCAACGCCGCTTCGACATCGTCGCCAACGCGCACCACGTAGCCGCGCGAGTCGGGGCCGTGTTCCATCTGGGCCGCGATCTCTTGGTCAATCAGTGCTTCGGATATACCGACGTCGGCGACGACCACGATCTCGCTGGGACCGGCCGGTAGGTCAATCGCCACGTCGCGACTGACCAACAGCTTGGCGGTGTTGACCGCGCCGCCGCCCGGACCAACGATCTTGTCAACGGCCGCGATGGACTCGGTGCCGTAGGCCATGGCGGCAATCGCCTGCGCGCCGCCAATCGCCCACACCTCTTCGATGCCCAACAGCGCGGCCGTCTGGGCCACGGCGGCGGCCCCGTGCGGCGGGGTGCAGACTACGATGCGTTCGACTCCGGCTACCTGGGCCGGGACGGCCGTCATAATCAATGACGACACGAGACCCTTGGGCACGTAGATCCCCACTGAACGCAGCGGGGTCCATCGCCGCTCCAGCGTCACCCCGGGCGACACCTCCATCATGAGGTCTTGGGGGCGTTGCGCCTCGTGCCAGGTGCGCACCGACGCCGCCGCCGCGAGGACCGCGGCCGTGGGGATATCGCCGTAGGCGACGGCGCGCTCGGGCTTGGATGCCGTGGTCTGGTCGAATCGTTTTGACCACTCCGCGAGCGCCGCGTCACCGCGCGCCCGTACGTCATTGACAATCTCTTCGATCGAAATCGAACGACTGGTCTTAACCGGGCTGCTCACGGCACCATCCGTTCGACGGGCAACGTGAGGATGGACGTCGCACCGCAGGCCGCGAGCTTGGGCAGCAACGACCAGATCTCCGCGGCTGGCACCAACGCGTGCACGGCGACGATACCCGGCGTCGCCAGGTCCATCACGGTGGGCGAGCCCTTGGTGGGTAACACGGCGGTCACCTCCGCGAGACGGTCCTTGGCCACGTTGCACAGCAGGTATCGATTGGCCCGGGCGTTGATCACCGAGCCCAGCAGCGTGGTCAGAGTCCGGCGCGCTTCGTGGTCAGTCGATCCGGTGCGACCAACCAGAACGGCCTCTGACTCGAACAACACGCCGATCGAGCGCAGCCCGTTGGTGCGCAGGGTGCTGCCGGTCGACACCAGGTCAATGATGGCGTCAGCCAAACCCAGGCGAGGCGAAATCTCTACCGAGCCGGCCACCTGGACCAGATCGGCGCTAACGCCGCGTTCGGCCAGAACCTTGGCGGCGATGCGCGGGTGCGAGGTGGCGATGCGCCGCCCCTCGAGGTCGCTCAATTTCGTGGCGCTGTCCTCCATGGAGACCGCGGCCTGCAGCGAGCACGTGCCGAAGCCCAAGCGCAGGAGGACCTCGACGCTGCTGTCGCGCTCGGCCACCAGATCCAGTCCCGTGATGCCGCAATCGACCACGCTGTCCTGGACGTATTCGGGCACGTCGTCGGCGCGCACGAAGAGCAGGTCGATGTCGGCGTTGCGGCAGTGCGCCTGCAGCACGCGTTCGCCCGGCTCCTGGGGCGCCACGCCGCTCGCTTCGAGCAGGGCCCACGAGGGTTCGCGAAGGCGACCCTTGGACGGCAACGCCAGGGTCAATCGTCGGGTCACTTGCGGCCCCGCTTCAACACGGCGCCGTAGCCGCCCTCGCCGTAACGAAGCCAGTGCGCGACGCGCGTCACGGTCGCGGTGGAGGCCCCGGTGCGACGTGATATCTCTTGGTACGGCACCGCCTCGTCGACGAGGCGGGCAACCTGCAGGCGTTGGCCCATGGCGTCGAGCTCAGTCGTGGTGCACACGTCGCGCAAGAAGGCGGCCACGACGGAGGGATCGCGCAAGCGCGCGAAGGCGTCCACCAGTTCGTCGAAACGCGACGCCGTTTCCGGTTTGGTCTCGGCCGGAACCACTCTGCCCGATGTCATAGCAACATGATAGCATGCTACTACGCTACTATGCAACTGATCCCCGCCATCGACCTGCTCGGCGACGACGCCGTACGACTCGAACAGGGCGACTACGACCGCGTACTGTTTCGCCAACCCTTGGAAGAGTTCATGGGCCGCATCGTCGCGACGGGGCCGTCCATGATCCACGTGGTTGACCTCGAGGGAGCTCGCGAGGGCGCGATACGCCTGGACGTCGTGCAACGCTGCGTGCGGGCCGCCGGCGGCATTGCCGTGCAGGTGTCAGGTGGGATTCGCTCGATCGAAACCGCGCACGCCGCGTTAGCGGCGGGCGCGTCACGGGTGATCGTGGGCACCGCGCTGTGGAGCGAACCGACCGCCCTGGCGCGCTTCGTCGGCGCGCTGGCCGATCAGTTGGTCGCGGCCATTGACGTGCGCGATGGTCTGCTCGCGGTACGCGGATGGCTCGCCACGAGCGGACTCAACGTCGATGACGCGATCGAACAATGCGCAGCGACNNGCGGGCCCGACCTCGCGCTCTACGAGAAGGTCTGCGCGAGTGGTCTGGCCGTGGTAGCCGCGGGCGGCGTTCGCGATGACCACGACGTGGCGCTCTTGGAGGCGATTGGGTGCGAGGCGGTCATCATGGGTGTGGGCTACCTCGCCCGAATGAACTTCGAGCACTGAGGTCGAGAGTCGCGAGGGACGGCGGGTGACGCCCGATGCTCGCCCACCGATCTCATTGACCCCGTTGCTCGTAGGGTCAAAAGTCACAGTTGAC
>PLXU01000031.1 GCA_003151555.1 Acidimicrobiaceae bacterium
CGACCTCGTCGAGCAGCGTGCGCGGTTGGTCGATGAAGAGCGCCATCCAACCCTCCATGCCGTCGAAGAGTTGTCCGGTCGCGATGCGGTCGAAGGCGGAGCGGCCCCAGGGGTTGGAGGAAATCAACTCTTCNNCGCCGCCTCGTGTGCTCGTCGGGCATCCACTCGCGCGCCACCGCGATCGAGGCCTCCTGAAGGTCGTTGAGCGATCGTTGATTGGCAATGTCGAACGTCGTCAGCCGGTCAACCTCATCGCCAAAGAAATCGAGCCGGATCGGGTCGTGGCCCTGCGCCGGCCACACGTCGACGATGCCGCCGCNNCCGGTGGTCGGGAAGACGTCGACGATGCCGCCGCGCACGGCGAACTCGGCGCGGTGCTCGACCAGACTCTCTCGCCGGTAGCCCGTGGCGGCGAGTTGGCTGATGAAGTCGTCGCGATCGAGTTCGGCGCCGCGGCGCACGATCAGTGGCTCGCGCAGAGGTTCGGGGGCCAGCACCTGGGCGATCGAGCGGGCCGACGCCACCACGATGCGCGGGCGGTGCGATTGGCCCAGTTGCCAGCGCAGCAACGCGCGCGAGGCCATCACCGCGCTGTCGGGGCTGACGCGCTCGAGGGGGTGGGTGTCCCAACCGGGCCACAAGACCACCGCGGCGTCGTCGTCCATCAACGCGGCCAACGCGTCGCGCAACTGCTCGGCGTCGGTTGACGTTGCCGTGACCGCCACGACCAGGTCGGCTTCTAGGGCGCAGGCCCCGACCGCCAGGGGCGTGGCGTAACTGCCGGGCGTGAAGGATCCGGCGGCGTTGGCCTCGCGCAGCGACGGTCCCACCAGGTCGAGTACGCGCCTCAGTCCCCGTGATTCAGCCACGGGCGCCGTTCACGCGCCGCTGTGCATCGTCGAAGTCGTAGTCAAGCAGGAGTTCAATCGCGTCGGCGGCGCCCGACACGTCGACGGCCAGGGCCTCCTTGCGCGCCCCGGTCGGGCGTTGCAATACGTAGTCGGCTCCCTGTTCCTTTCGCACCGGTTTGCCAATGCCGATGCGCAGGCGCGCGAACTCGTTGGTGCCGAGCGTCTTGGCGATCGAACGCAGACCGTTGTGCCCGGCTAGTCCGCCACCCTGCTTGAACTGGAGGCGGCCCGGCTCGAGGTCCAGCTCGTCGTGGGCAATGACGAGCCGACTGAGGTCCTGTAGTGAGGTGCGTCGCAGCAGGGGTGCCAGCGCGGCGCCCGACTCGTTCATGAAGGTCGTGGGCACGGCCAACGTGACCGGCCCGTTGGGCGTTGGCACGGTTACCGTGACGCAGCGTTGGCGTCGCTCGAGCGAAAACGTGACGCCGCGTCGCGTGGCTACCAGGCGTACCGCGTCGCCGCCAACATTATGGCGCGAACCGGCGTAGTCGGCACCGGGATTGGCCAGGCCGACGATGACCAGGGTGCTGGCGCTGCCGCGCCGACCCTCTTCTCGCGCGCGCCGAAGCGCCACGGCGAACTATTCCGGAGCGTCGACGGGAGCGACCACAACCGCTTCCGCCGGCTTGACGGTCGTCAGCGCCACGCGTCCGGCGCGGGTCGTGACCACCGGCGTCGCGGGGTCGCCCACGGCCTCCACGCCCTGGGCGAGGATCACGTGTTCGATGTGAATGGAGTCACCGACCTTGAGTTCGGAGATGTCCACGTCGATGTGCGTCGGGATCTGGTCGGGACGGGCCCGCACTTCGAGGCTGAACATCTGCTGGTCGACTTCCCAGTCGGCGTGACGAATCTCCACCGCGTCACCCACCAGGTGCAGCGGCACTTCGGTCACCACGGGCTTGTTGGGATCGACGACCTGAAAGTCAATGTGCGAGACGGTGCCGCGCACGGGGTGGCGCTGGATCTCACGGGCCATAACGAGAAAGGTCTGGCCCTCGGCGTCGAGGTTGATCAACGAGTTAAGACCCTGCTCACCCGAGACGGCGGTGCGAAATGACTTGGCGTCGACCGAAATGGCCAACGTCTCGGCGCCGCCGCCGTAGACAACGGCCGGAATCGAGCCGGACGCTCGCAGACGGCGCGCGTTACGCGATCCCTTGGCGCGAGTCAACGACGCGCTCAACGTGGCCTGTGACATGAAAACTCCTCTAGCGAATGACTGGTTCGTCCCGAAGCGGGCCGTACACAGGAAAACAAGTCTAGCCCGCCACGGCGAACGAGCGCCTAGAGCAGATTCTCGCCGCCGAAGATGTCCGAGACGGACGAGTCCTCAAAAATGGCGGCGATGGCGTTGGCCACGATGGTGGCGATCGAGAGGATCTCCAGCTTCTCGAATCGCCGTTCCGGGGGCAGCGGCAACGTATCGGTGACGATGACGCGACTGACCGGGGCGTTGAAGAGTCGGTCCACCGCCGGGGGCGAAAAGATGGCGTGGGTGGCCATGACCCATATCTCTTCGGCCCCGTGCGCCTTTAAGAGATCGCAGGCCGCGACGATGGTGCCGGCGGTGTCGATCATGTCGTCGATGAGCACGCAGTGGCGCCCGTTGACGTCACCGACGATGTGGCGCGCTTCGGCCACGTTCTTGACGCCGCGCGGTCTGGTCTTGTGCACCAGAGCGAGGTCACAACCCAGGTGCTGGGCGTAGCGCTCGGCGACCTTCACCCGTCCGGCGTCGGGCGCCACCACCACCAGGGTGTGCGGATCGGCGTGCTCCTTCAGGTAGTCCTCGAGCACCGGGGCGGCGACCAGGTGGTCCACCGGGATATCGAAGAAGCCCTGGATCTGCCCGGAGTGGAAATCCACCGAGAGCACGCGGGTCGCCCCGGCCACCTGGAGCATGTCGGCGATGAGTTTGGCGGTGATCGGCTCGCGCCCGGCCGACTTGCGGTCCTGGCGCGCGTAGCCGTAGTTGGGGATCACGGCCGTGATGCTCTTGGCCGAGGCCCGCTTAGCGGCGTCGATCATGATGAGTTGCTCGACCACAGCGTCGTTGACCGGCGAGGAGTGGGTCTGGATGATGAAGACGTGGGCCCCGCGGATCGATTCGTCGAAACGGCAGTGGATTTCGCCGTTGGCGAACTCGCGCAGGTTCGCTTCGGTCAGTTTGACGCCCAGTTTGTCGGCGATGTCCTCGGCGAGGACGGGGTGACAGCGGCCCGAGACGATTACCAGACGTCGCTTCGCGAGTGTCTCCACAGCGCCAGCGTACAAGGTGCGCCGGGGGTACTAGCGAGTTCGGTATTCGAACGGGGCGACGACCTCGGCGTTGTCCACCTTGGACCCCGGCGTCATCACCACGAACGAGTGCACGGTGGCGTCGGCGCCGACGTGCGCGTTGGTCGCTTCGACCATGCCAACCCGGGCGTTCTCACCCACGTACACGTCGCTCAGGTTGGCGTTCGGTCCGATCTGGGCCCCGCGCTGAATGACGCAGTGACCCTTTAACACACAGCCCGGCAGCAGCGAGACCTCGGGGCTCAGCACCACGTCGGCGTCGACGTAGGTGTGCGCAGGGTCCCACATGGTGACGCCGCGCTTCATCCATCGTTCGTTGATGCGCGTGCGCAGCGCCGCTTCGGCCTCGGCCAGTTGCAGTCGGTCGTTCACGCCCCTGGCCTCGGTGGTGTCCTCGAGCAGCACCGCCTTGGTCACGTGGCCGGTGTCGTGCAGCACGGCAATGAGGTCGGTCAGGTAGTACTGGTTCTGCGCGTTCTGGCGGTCCACCCGGCGCAGCGCCGGGCCCAGCAAGCTCTTGCGCACCACCATGATCGCGGTGTTGACCTCGGTAATCGTCCGCTCGGAGGACGTGGCGTCGCGCTCTTCGATGATCCTGGCGACCGAACCGTCCTTGTCGCGAATAATTCGCCCGTAACCCGACGGGTCGGCCACGATCGCGGTCAGCACCGTTAGCGCCGCCTGGCTCTGGCGGTGCTGGGAAAGCAACGAGCTCACCGTGGCGGCGCGCAGCAGGGGCGTGTCGCCCGGCAGGATCAACACGTCGCCGTCGGCGCCGCCGCTCTCGTCTTCGATTGTGGGCAGCGCCACCGAGACGGCGTGTCCGGTGCCCAACTGTTCGTACTGCTCGACGAACGTCAGGTGCACGTCGGCGCGCGCGCGCTCAGTCAGGGCCTTTTCGACCCAGGTCGCACCGTGGCCCACCACCACGACCGTCGCCCGCACCTCGTCGTGGGTGGCGGCGTCGAGCACGTAGAGCACCATCGGACGGCCACACAGGTGGTGCAGCGGCTTTGGCCGCGAGGAGCGCATCCGGGTTCCCTCGCCCGCGGCGAGCACCACGACGAAAGTAGGTCGAGTCACGACTTCATCTCTAGCAGCCACGGACGGCCAATCCAAGTTGAGGGGCGTTCGCTCGGCCTAAACGCTGTCCCCGGCGCAGGTACTGGTGATTCGCGCCCCCCACNNCCTACGCGGCGGCGTGCAACGCGTCGAGCAGGTGGCTGATCTTGGCGGTGGCCACGCCGATACAGCGGTCGGCGGCGCCGTAGGTCAGGTACACGACGTCGCCGTCGGAGTGCGCACCCTGGACGAAGACGACGTTGTCCACGTCACCACGCAGTTCCCAGTCGAGTTCGGGCACCAAGAGGGGGTGGGGCAAGCGGCTGCGCAGGCGTCCCGTCATCCGGTCGAGCAGCGCCAGGTTGACGGTGTAGGAGCCGTCGGCGCGACGCTCGTGGAAGAACAGGAGGAAACCGGCCTCGGTTTCGATGGGCGGCGCGCCCGCGCCGATGCCCAGGGCCCCGCGCGACGGGCGAATGAGCGTGTGGGCGTCGAGGTTGGCCAGGTAATCGTCCCAGTATTCGGGCCCGGCGTGCCACAGGTGATCGATGTCGTCGAAGACGGCCAGTTGCATGTCGGGCTGGATGCGGTGAATGAGCGCCACGCGCTGGTCGGCCAGGCTAAAGACAATCGCGTCCTTGTTGGCAATGTTGGGCGGGCCTAGGAGCTGACCGCTCGACTCTTCGAGGGAGAACCGCTTACCATCCCAGTTAAGACGGTGCGCGCCGATGCGCCACGGCAGACCGCTCTCGTAGGGCGGCAGGTTGGTGTAGGTCATGACGATGTGCTCTTCGTCGCCGCTGCGCACGCGTTGCACGCGGGGATCTTCGAAGCAGTGCACGCCCAATTCACCGGCGCGGCACAGCACGTAGGCGAAGGTGTAGGAGCGACCGTCGGTGGACGTAAAGACCAGGACGTCGGAAATGTAGTCGAGGAAGCGCGGGCCCGGACCGACGTTGCGGGTGTAGCCGTCGCGAATGCCGCGCGCGAAGAGGTGATAGAGGCCGTCGTGATGCAGCAGGCCGGCATTAAAAACCGCCCCGTAGCCCGGAACCGATTCAGCCTCAATGACAGGATGGTCGTGCAACCGACGAGCGTGCGTCTTATCTTTTGAAACCCTCAACACAAGCTGTCCACCTGGCTCCTCGCACGCCTTGCCTCCGAAAGGGTGCAATTGCCCTATGTTGGATACAGAGTTTAGAAGTTAACAAGTTCCGATTGGGGGATGCAAATGGGCCGCGACAGCGAACCACGAGAGATGTTCAAGCGTTTCAGCGGCAATCCGATCCTCCGCGCCCAGGACTTCCCTCACAACGTGAACGCCGTGTTCAATCCCGGGGCCACCGAATTCGAGGGCCGGACACTGCTGTTGCTGCGCGTCGAGGACCGCACCGGCCTCTCGTCACTGGTCGTGGCGACCAGCAAAAATGGCCTGAACGACTGGGAAATTGACCTAGATCGCGGTTTGGCGCCCCACGAGGACCTAGTCGAGGAGCACTGGGGCATCGAGGATCCGAGGATCACCCGCATCGGCGACGAGTACTACGTGGTCTACGTTGGCTACTCGGCCTTCGGACCGCTCGTGAGCCTGGCCAAAACCGAAGACTTCGTGACCTGGGAGCGCTGCGGCGTGCTGATGCCACCCGAGGACAAGGACGCCGCGCTCTTTCCCACGACCTTCGACGGCCGCTGGGCCCTCATCCACCGTCCGGTGCCGGCGATGCCGGGACTCGGCGTGCACATGTGGCTCTCCTACAGCCCCGATCTCCACTACTGGGGCGAGGCGCAAGTATTGCTCGCCGCCCAGCGCGGCAGTCACTGGGACGCCAACAAGATCGGGCTCGGTCCCCCGCCGATGCTCACCAAGGATGGCTGGCTGGTGTGCTACCACGCGGTGCGCACCACGGCGTCGGGGTCGATCTACCGCATCGGGTTGGCCCTGCTCGACCGCGACGACCCGGCCAAGGTGGTCGCGCGCTCCAACGAGTGGGTCATGGGCCCGCGCGAAGGCTACGAGCAGTCGGGCGACGTGCCCGGCGTCATATTTCCCTGCGGCTGGATCCTGCGCGACGACGGCGACACCGTGCATCTGTACTACGGCGCCGCCGACACCGTGGTGTGCGTCGCCGAGGCGAGCCTGGCCGCCGTGCTGACGCACATGGAAAGTCACTCGGGCCCGCTCAACACGATCGGCACGGCGCCGAGCGAGATTCGTGGCGTGACTGGATGATGGGCTCCTCACCAGCGGTTGGGCGTGGTAAGTAGGTAGCCGCAGCAAGACGGTCCGCCGTTCGCTCGCCGCGTCTTCTACGATTTGCAACGTGAATCAGGACGGCTACGACGAGTTCTCCTTCTTCCAGGAGAACCTCAACGAGTGGAACCTCGACGTGGCCGTGCCGCACGTGCGCCGATTCTTCGTGGCCGTCGACGGACTGCGCCAACTGAGCGG
>PLXU01000018.1 GCA_003151555.1 Acidimicrobiaceae bacterium
CCAGGGCGGCTACCCGCTGCTCTCGGTCGAGGGCTCCATTATCCGCCAAGAGCCCTTTGCCTACGCGCCGGCTACGGGCGAGTCCAATATTGGGTCGAACTGGCGCGTCCCGGTCCTAACGCGTTCGTTGGAGGGCGCGACGTCGGCGCAACTCTTGGACGGACCCTCCATGACGATGGCGATTGAAGGGGTCACCGTGGTGAATGCCGGTGGATCGGGTTTTTACCGGACGGCCTACTCCACGGATCACCTAAGTGCTATCTCAGCGCGCTTGGGAGAACTCGACGAAATTGAGCGAGCGGTGCTGTTCTCCGACACCTGGGCCTCAATACTGGTCGGTCGGTCTTCGTTCGAAAATCTCTTCACGCTGGCCACGGGGTTGGTCGACCTCGACGAGCCTGCGACCTGGAGCGTGGTCGCCAGAGCGATCGACATGGCTGATCGAATTGCCGACGAACCGGGGCGCGAGGCCCTGTCGCTCGTGGTCCAGCGTCTCTGCGGTCCAGTATTTGCTCGTTTGGGCTGGGATCCAGTGCCGGGTGAATCAACCCAGGCCGGCGAGCTACGAGCGATTGTCATTGGCGCCCTGGGCACGCACGGTCGTGAGCACAGCATCGTCGCCGAAGCGACATCGCGATTTGACGCGGACGCCGTGAGCGGCGATATTGCCAACGCCATTGTGTCAATCACGATGCGCCAAAACCGACCCGGCGATCCGGCCACGTGCGAGCAGCGTCGCGAGTCGGCCGCCAATCCGCAAGACGAGCAGCGCTATCTCTTCGCCCCGGCGAGTTCGGGTGACCCGGCCGTGCTGACCGAGACCTTTGATAGGGCCTTTTCCACCGTGCGCACCCAGGACGCTCCGTACCTCATTGGAACTCTCATTCGTAACCGAGTGGCCGGTCCGCAAATCTGGAGGGCCGCGACCGAGCGCTGGGACGAAGCGGTGGAACGATTTCCTGCGGGCTCGCCCGTCGCAATGGCGATGGGATTGTCAACCTTCGTGTCTGATCCAGCGTTCGCCGTCGAGGTCCGTCGATTTCATGAGGCCAATCCCTTAGCGATCGGTCAACAACAGGTGGCGCAGGTCCTGGACTTGATGGATTTGCACGTGAGTCTGGCGACGCGAACACGACCTTCCCTCGCCGCGACGTTTCGGGCCTTCGTCGCCTGATTCGCGCATCGAAGAGAGCAACTGTGTCATCAGAACGGATCCGGGACCAGGGCGCGCTGGTCGGCGCATCTTGGCCCTCATCCACGAGGGCCATCGTCCGGCTTGCGTTGCGCCGAGCACTAAGTGAGTACGGAACTAGCATTGAGGAGAGCCGCTATCCGCTGGAGTGATCGGGCAGCATTCGCGAAAAGCGGTGTAATTTTGGAGGAGGGCCCGTGGCCACAGGGATCATGCGAAGCGTTGAGCGGTTAGAGCAACGCGGCGCGAATCGCGGGCGCGAAAGTTATCCTGAGCGCGCAGCACTGGGCGACCACGTGGCTGAACTCTATGGCGTGGCCAAGATGTGGAAGAGCATCACAATTTTCTTCTACGTCGTAGCCCTAGTCCTCATGCTGGTCCCGGTGGGGGGTGCGGTGCGCTATCTCGGAGTGATTTTCTGGTCGGTGGGGCTACTCCCTCTGGTTTCTTGGCAGGTGTCGCGCATGCTTTTCAAGAAGGCCGTCAAGCAAGCTTCAAGCGCGAGCTAAACAGTCCGCTCCACGTCGGACCTTCGCCACGAATCGAAATTGCTTTGTCTTCTTCGAGAGCGCCTCGAATGTCACCGCGTTGGCGTGGATTGGTCCATTTTTTTGAAACGGAATCGCCCCGGTTCGCGTGTGTGAATATTGGGGGTGGTTGGCAACATCGGCGCCTTTTTTCTTTTGATGCTGCGCTTTTGTCGTCCTGGGACCAGGATTTCTGCCCCATCGATGCTGGATAGCAAGTAAGTTTCCCGTCGCTAAGGGTACAGGGCAATCGTTTCCTAAACGAACCTAAGAAGATCAAACAACTCGCAACATTGTTCGCAAAATCCCCTTCGTTGCGCGAATTTTCTTTACCCTCGAGGATTCTCGCGTTAGCGGCGATACGTAACCGTCCGCGGCGTCGATACGGTTGGTGTGCGGCGGTAATTCTTGGCACTCGAGATGCTCATAGTACGTTGGCTCGTGATGCGCTATGACGACTGGTTCCTGACCTCAAAGGAGCGGGGCAACCCCAAGACTGAGATCGACTCGCATCGGTCCGGAGACGATGCGTGGACCGAAGGCAACCGCGTGGCATGTCTTATCGATGGGGTCTCGTATTTCACCAGTTTGGCGGAAGCCATCTTGAGTCTCGAGCCTCACGACGAGATTCGCTTTACCGATTGGCGCGGAGACGGTGACGAACGGGTATCCGTTGACGGAACATCGATTGCATCTCTCCTGGCCACCGCCTGTCGATTAGGCGTCGACGTTCGAGGATTGCTCTGGCGTTCGCACAGCGATCGCTTTGCGTTTAGTTCGAAAGAAAATCGACGCCTCGCTGTTGAAGTTACCGAGGCGGGGGGCGAAGTTCTGCTCGACGAGCGAGTGCGCCGGGGCGGTTCGCACCACCAAAAGATGGTGCTGATTCGCCATCCCTCTTTTCTTGAGCGTGACGTTGCGTTCATCGGGGGAATCGACCTCAGTCATGGTCGCCGAGATGACGGGGAACACCGCGGGGATCAACAGGCCATCAAACTGGACCCGCGTTATGGCCACCGTCCTCCCTGGCACGACGTCCAATTAGAAATTCGTGGTCCCGTCGTTACCGAACTCGATCTCACGTTTCGGGAACGATGGGAGGATCCGACTCCGCTCAATCACGCGGGTCGACTGAGGGCATTGCTCTCGCGAGCGATGTCGCGAGATCGTGTGACGCGCGCACTTCCCGCGCCTCTGGACGACCCACCCACGCAGGGGGGACACGTCGTTCAAGTGCTTCGAACCTATCCATCAAGGCGCCCCTCGTATCCGTTCGCGCCCAACGGTGAGCGAAGCGTCGCGCGAGCGTTTGCGAAGGCGATCAAACGAGCGCGCACCTTGATCTATATCGAGGATCAATACTTCTGGTCCGTCGAAATCGCCCGACTGCTCGCCGAGGCGTTGCGTCGACAACCGGGACTGCAAGTCATAGCCGTAGTTCCGTGTTACCCGGATAAGGACAGCAAGTTGTCGGGGCCTCCGAGCCGGCACGCCCAGGCGCGGGCAATCGCCATTGTACAAAAGGCTGGCGGCGAACGAGTCGGGATCTACGACATCGAAAACGAGTCCGATACTCCCATCTACGTCCACGCCAAGGTCTGCGTTATCGATGACGTCTGGGCGACCGTCGGATCGGACAATCTGAATCGCCGTTCGTGGACTCATGATTCGGAACTCTCCTGCGCCGTGATAGACAGCGAACTCGACGACCGGGTTCCTCTCGACCCGGGCGGCCTTGGTGACGGGAGCCGCAAGTTCGCACGCGCGTTACGGCTCTCACTTTGGTCTGAACACCTCGGACGATCAGGCGACGACCCGGAACTCTTGAATCTGGCCCACAGTTCTGTATTTTGGCGTGAGACCGCCAGCGAACTCGAAGGCTGGCGGTCGAGTCTCGAGAAAGGACGGCGGCCACCGAGTCGGATTCGACCGCACGTAATCGATCCGGTTCCACATGGAAGTCAGGGCTGGGCTGGCTTGGTCTACCGTTTGATTTTCGATCCCGACGGTCGTCCGCTAAAACTTCGGTTACGGCGCCGTTTCTGATGGAGCGCATTCGCGTGACGATCAGGTCCGCCAGAGTTCAAACCAGTTCCCGAGCTTGATCATTGAACCCAAGGTCGAAGTCCGACCGCGAGCTTCGGCTTTATCCACAATCGTCGGTGTTCTGGGACCGGCAACGATACAGATGCCTATTGGGAACGGTCGACCAACTTCGTGCCGTAGGGCGCAACACCATGGTGCCAAAAGACAAACTGAATGTAAATGAAGTTGAGTTCGTCGCGCGTCTTCATCTCGAGGCCATAAAGCCACATTTAATCGTTCCCTGATTGAATTGCCAGGCGCGCTCTATAGTGTTTTTGAAGGCACCCAGACCCCGTTTCCTTCTGTCTTGGCCGATGGCCAAGTCAACAGGAGAGAAGTACCAAACGTGGGCACAATGGACATTGACCTTGACCTCAGCGAATTCTCCCCGAGGCACCTCTTGGACGGCGCGCTGGCCACGCAACATCGAACCTACAAGTTCGACGCCGTCAAGGCAGGCCGACTCGCGCCAGCAGGGTGGGCGTTGGTCGTCAGTGCGCTCGTGTGCGACATTCGCCGTATTCGGGCACGTCACGAGATGTTCACGTGGAGGGTGCTTTCTGTTCACGCGCGAAGCCTTTCGACCAGACGATGTACTTACTTCGAACCAGGAAGGTGTTCATGAACGATACGAGCGTGAAAGATGCCGGATCAATTGTGCCGAAGGACGGGAGCTCTACCGACGGACGACGCGCCTTTCTCGATCCCTCGGCCGACGGACTGGCCAATCGACTGACAAAAAGTACTGCACGAGGGCACGTAATTCTCGCCATCGCGATCGCAACGATTGCGTCGTTCGCTGTAATGGGAATAGTCATTGTTGCTATCGGTCTCTTAATCACCCACGTCCTCGGGCACGGCTCCATCGGTATGTGGGACCACCACGTCAGTCAATGGTTTGACAATCATCGCAGCGCCCGCTGGAACGGGATCACCGGCGATCTGACCGACATTGCCGACACGTTCGAGGTGGCCGGCGTTGCCGCGATTGTTACTATCGTGGTTCTGTTTAGGCGTTGGGGACGTCACGCGTTCCTACTCATTGCTGGTCTGGCCATTGAACTCTCCGTTTTCATCACGGCCAACAAGATCGTCGCAAGGCCTCGGCCGGCAGTGAGCCATTTGGGCGGAACGCCTTCGACGTACAGCTTTCCTTCGGGCCACACGGCCGCCACCGTCGTTCTCTACGGGGGCATCGCGGTCATCGTTATGGTGGCGACGACTCGGCTTTGGCCCCGTATCGTGATGTGGATCCTCGCGGTTGTCTTAACCGTGGCCGTCGCCTTGTCGCGGGTCTATCGCGGCGAGCACTACCCGACGGACGTCTTGGCCGGCTTGCTGTTGGGTATCGGGTCTCTCGTGGCTGGTGTGTTCATCATTCGAGTGGCCGGCGTCAATCACGTCGACAAATCTGATGCGGTCACGAAGCAGATATCGACCGAGGGCGCGGTTGAACGGGACGAGGCGTCGAAATGACGTCAGTGGCGGTCATTGCCCACAAGAACAAGACGCTCGGCGGTGGTCTCGTGGAACTACGACGGGTCTTGGCCGAGCGGGGTTTCCCCGATCCTCTCTGGTACGAGGTGCCCAAGAGTCGCAAGGCTCCTTCACGGGCGCGTCAGGCGGTGGCCGACGGAGCGGACCTGCTTTTCATTTGGGGCGGTGACGGCACCATCCAGCGTTGCGTCGACGCCGTGGCCGGAGAGGCCGTGAACTTGGCGATCTTGCCGGCGGGCACTGCCAACCTGCTGGCGAACAATTTGGGTGTTCCGATCGACCTGAGTGCGGCGGTCGATGTTGGTCTGTACGGCGACCGGCGCCGCTTAGACGTCGGGGTTTTGAACGGTGAGCGATTCGCCGTGATGGCGGGCGTCGGTTTTGACGCAATCATGATGCGCGACGCCGACGGCGAGTTGAAGGGCCACTTTGGTCGCTTGGCCTACGTATGGTCAGGCGTGCGCGCCACGCACATGACGAGTCGCAAAGTCCGCATTGCGATCGACGGAGAATCGTGGTTCAAAGGCAAGGCCAGTTGCGTCTTGCTCGGCCAGATGGGCACGCTGGCGGCCGGCATCTGCGCCTTTCCGGATGCTCAACCCGATGACGGACTGCTCGAAGTTGGCGTGGTCACGGCGGAGAACGCACTGCAGTGGACGCGCGTGCTCAGTCGACTGGTGGTCGAGGACGCGAAACACTCGCCACTCGCTCAAATGGGCCGAGGTCGCAAGGTGCGCATCACGCTTGATCGGCCCACGACTTACGAACTGGATGGGGGTGCGCGGGACGCAAAAAAGAAGTTTCGAGCCAGCGTTGAACCCGGTGCGATCACGGTCTGCGTGCCAAAGAAGGAGGAAGAGTGAGCACCGCCAAACTCGTTCCCGAGACTC
>PLXU01000004.1:0-131 GCA_003151555.1 Acidimicrobiaceae bacterium
GCCGAAGCCGAAGGAGTTCGACAGGATGACGTCGACGTCGCAGGGTCGGGGCGCTCCCATGACCACGTCCAAGTTCACGGCGG
Source organism: Acidimicrobiaceae bacterium (assembly GCA_003151555.1). GTDB lineage: Bacteria > Actinomycetota > Acidimicrobiia > Acidimicrobiales > RAAP-2 > RAAP-2. The sequence continues at coordinate 84 of PLXU01000004.1, forward strand.
GATCGACCTCGGTCGTGCCAGCGGTGGGCGGGATGGTCTGATTGAGCA
>PLXU01000004.1:242-5073 GCA_003151555.1 Acidimicrobiaceae bacterium
GGTGATGTGGTGGGCGTCGGCGGTGGAGGCCGCGCCGAGCACCTCGGCGAAGACGGTAGCGCCGCGTTCCAGAGCGTGATCCCACTCTTCGAGAATCAAGATCCCGGCGCCCTCTCCCATGACGAAGCCATTGCGCTTGACGTCGAAGGGGCAGGAGAAGTCATCGTTGCTGAGCGCCGTCATGTTGGCGAAACCGGCGTGGGCAATCGGCACGATGACCGCCTCGGCGCCACNNTGGGCATCATCATGGGCACCATGAAGGGCGAGACCCGGTCCGGCCCTCTTTCGTTGAGTACCCGGAACTGCTCGATGACGGTCTGCAGGCCACCGATGCCGGTGGTGACGATGCTGCCGGCGTCGACCAGCGGTCCTTGAAGACCGCTCTGCAGCCAGGCTTCGTCGGCGGCCATCAACGCGTAGAGCGCGAAGGGGTCGAGGCGACGCAACTCCTTGGGTCCGCCCAGGTGGCTGGCGTCGAAGGGGGCGATTCTTTTGTCGGGCGGCGCCGTCGCCTTTAGCAACGCCTCCCACAGGGCCCGTACGCCCTCCCCGGCACAGGACAACGCACCCAGGCCGGTGACCGCCACGCGGCGGCCCTCAACCGGACCGGAGGGGGAGACGGCGACGTGCACTACAGCTTGGCGTAAATCAGGTCGAAGGCTTCGCCGACGGTGCGAATCTCTTTGAGTTCGTCCTCGGCGACTTCAATGTCGAACGTCTCTTCGAGGGCCATCACGAGCTCCACGAGGTCGAGGCTGTCGGCGCCCAGGTCGTCGCCGAACGAGGCGGCCATCGTCACTTTGGACGGATCGACGGCCAGCACTTCGACGGTGTTGTCAGTAAATTTCGCAAATGCTTCGTTACGGTCCATGGCTCTTTCCCTTGCTTTGTGTCGCTTTATGATACTAAAGGTCCCCGCCCGCGGCGGTTTCTACAGCCCGAGCGCGAGGCCGCCGTCGACGGGTATGACCGCGCCGGTGATGTAGCGCGCGTGGTTACTGGCCAGGAACCCGACAACGCCCGCGATCTCGGCGGGTTGGGCGATGCGGCCCATGGGGATCATGTCGGCCAGTTGGTCGCTGGCTGGGCCTAGGTCGCTGGTCATGTTGGTGTCCACCAGTCCCGGGGCGACGACGTTGACCGTGATGGCGCGCGAGGCCACTTCCTTGGCGAGCGAGCGCGCCAGTCCCACCAGGCCGGCTTTGGCGGCGGCGTAGTTGGCCTGGCCCGGCACCCCGATGAAGGGACTGACCGAACCGATGAAAATGATCGAACCCTGACGGGCTCGGACCATGGACGCCAGGGCGGCGCGCGCGGTGTAGAACGCGCCGTCGAGGTCGGTGCTCAGTACCTCGCGCCACTGCTCGTCGGACATGCGTAGCGCCAGACCGTCACGGGTGATCCCGGCGTTGACGACGCACACGTCGAGCGGACCGAACTCGGCAACGGCGGATTTGATCGCGCTCGATACCTCCTCGGACTTGGCCACGTCGACGGTCAGTGACTTGGCGCAGCCCTTGGGGGCCGAGCCGGAACGCGAGAGGGCCACGACCTGGTCGCCCAGGGCAATAAAGTGTTCGGCGATGGCTGCGCCGATGCCGCGGCTCGCGCCCGTGACAAGAACGTGACGGCTCATAGGGTTACCTCCTGAAGTTCGGTGAGTGAGGTGGGCGCAAACTGGCGTTCGAAGGCCCGGATGCGTTTGGTGAGCCCGGTGAGGATGGCGCCGGGCGCCATCTCGATCGACGTCGTCACGCTCTCGGGTAGCGCCAGGGTCGCGTTGAGGAACTCCACCGGCGAGGTCAACTGGCGCGAGAGCAGCTCGCGCCAGTCAGCGGCCGTCGTATGCACGCGACCATCGACGTTGGCAATCACCGTTGCCTGCGTGTCACCCCAGGACGTGTCGGCCAAGGCCGAGTCGAGTTCGTCCTGCGCTGGCGACATGAGTGGTGAATGAAAGGCGCCGCCGACGGCGAGCGGCGTCGCGCGACGCCACCCCAGTTCGCGGTGTCGCGCCAGCAGGTCATCGAGCCCGCGCGTGGTGCCGCTCACCACGATCTGGCCGGGGCCATTGATGTTGGCGACCCACACGTCGTCGAGTTTGTCGAGGGCCTGTCGCGCGCCCTCGTCGCCGCCCATCAGCGCGACCATTGATCCGGCGCTCTGTTGCGCGGCCCGGGCCATCGCCGCGCCGCGAACAGCGATGAGACGCGCGCCATCGTCCATCCTCAGTAGCCCCGAGGCCACCAGGGCGGAAAACTCACCGAGGCTGTGGCCGAGCAGGTAGCGCGGGCGCAGGCCCCGGTCGAGCAGCTCCTCGTAGGCAACCATGGAGAGCGCGAAGGTGGCGATCTGGGCGCGGTCGGTGCGCACCACCTCGTCGGTGGTGGCGTGGATGAGCAGGGACTCGACATCGATTCGCGCCACCTCACTAATACGCGTGACCAGCGGCCAGTGCAGCGACGCGCGCCACGTGAGACCGGCGCCGCCGGTGAGAGAACCCTGGCCGGGAAAGAGGACGACGAGGTCGTCGCGAAAGGCCAGGTTCGATCGGTCAGGCATTCTTAAAACGTAACATCGTGCCCGGAGTGGGAGTTGAACCCACACACCCTTTCGAGTAAAGACTTTTGAGGCCTCCGCGTCTGCCGATTCCGCCATCCGGGCTGTGGCGACAACGGTAGCATCGACCACGCGTCGCGCTGCGTGGCTCGAGCGCCCACGACAACTGCCCGCGGCCATCTCTATGGTGGTTGTATGCAGTTCACGCTCTGGCGACACGCGGTCACGCTGCGTCGACCGGTGAGCGCGGCGCGGCAACGACACGACGCGCGTGACCGGCTCTTCTTGTGCGTCGAGCACGAAGGGATCAGCGGATTCGGCGAGATTGCTCCCCAGCCCACGGCCCTCAACGGTGACCCCGCGGTTGATGACGTGCTCGACGAGTTGCGCGAGGTGACGTTGCCCCAGGTACTCGAGGTCACGGCCCGCGAGGGTGCGCCGCCGTCGTGGACTCGCGTCGCGCGATTCGCCGGTTCCCGGGCCGCCAGTCCCTTCGCGGTGGCCCTGGTCGAAATGGCGCTGCTCGATCGAGAGCTGCGCACGTCGAGGGTGGACGTCACGTCACTGTGGACCCGTCGGTTTCTCACGCCCAGCCAGGCGACGGTCTCGCTCCTTGATTCCGACGGGCCCTGGAGCATTGACGCCGCGGCTCAACGGGTTCGAGTGAAGACGTCGCCGGGGACGCTCTCGAACGCGGCGTTGGACCGCCTGGCACTGCTGTCGCTTCCGGTGTTGCTCGACTTCAACTGCTCGGCCAGTAGTGACGCTCAGGTACTCGAACAAGTCGAGCAGGTTAAGTCGGTCGCGAGGGTCGACGCCGTCGAACAACCTTTCGCCGCGGGCAACGTCATTGATCACGCCACGTTGGCCGAACAACTCAGTGTGCCACTCAGCCTGGATGAAGGCGTGCGTACACTGCGCGACCTCACCCAGATCGCCCGCTACTCGGCCGCGTCGATGGTTTGCGTCAAGCCGGCGCGAGTTGGTGGCCTCGCCAACGCCCGCGCGATGATCGTGAGGGCCAACGCGCTCGGCCTGCGTCCCTACCTGGGCGGGTTCTTCGAGTCGTCCTACGCGCGCCACGTGCACCGACTGCTCGCCGAGAACTGCGTGAGCGAGCCCAGCGACCTCGGCGTGGTGGCCGTCGACGCTGCCGCTGACGAACCCGAGATCGTGGCGACGCGTGGGGGGTTCGGGGTCGCGCCCAGTGCGGCGATGCTCGAGCGGGCGCGGGTCATCAACACGTCGCCCTGAGCCGTTTTACACTGAAGGCGTGAGTACCAAACTGCAGAAACGACGGCTGGAGGACCTCCAGCGCCGCCTCAGCGCGGCGCGCGAGAGCCTCGGCGTGCTCCAAGAGCAGGTGGCCGTATGGAACGAGGCGCTCGACGACTCCCGGATTCGCTCGCTGGTCTCCGAGACACCCCTGCAGACGCACGACTACCACGAACTCTCTCGCCACGTGGCGGCGGCCAACGCGGAGATGCAGCGCCGGGCGAGTGAAGTACGTAGCCTGATGGAGGAACGAGACGAACTCCTTCGCGAGTGGACACCGAAAGATGACAATGGATAAGCGAGCAGTCATTGCCGACGACGAATCAATTATCCGCCTCGACCTAAAGGAGATTCTCGAGGGCGACGGCTACCTGGTGGTCGGTGAAGCGGCCCGCGGCGACGACGCGCTCACCATGATTCGTGAACTCAAGCCTGACCTGGCGGTGCTCGACGTGAAGATGCCGGGCCTCGACGGCATCGAAGTCGCTAAGGCGCTGAAGGGGACGAAGACTGTGGTGGTGTTACTCACGGCCTTCAGCCAGCGCTCTCTCATCGAGAGCGCGCGCGACGCCGGCGTCGTCGCCTATCTCGTCAAGCCCTTTCGATCGAGCGAGATCCTGCCCAAGCTGGCGGCGATCTTGTCACCAGCCGCCGAAGAGCGCGACGCCGAGGTGTCAGACGTCGAGGACAAGATCGAAACGCGAGAGATCGTCCAACGGGCCAAGGAGATGTTGATGCAAGAGCGCGGACTTGACGAGCCGGCGGCCTTCGAGATCATCCAGCAGTCGGCGATGCGCGGACGAACGCGCATGCGCGACATCGCTCTACAGATCCTGAAGGGCGAGTTCGTTGGCTGAGGCCGCGACCGACCAGCGCCCCCTGGTGTTGTTGGACGGCATGTCGTTGGCCTTTCGAGCCTTCTTCGCTCTGCCGACCGACATCGCGACTTCCGAAGGACTCGTCACCAACGCACTGCACGGTTTCGCGGCGATGTTGT
>PLXU01000077.1 GCA_003151555.1 Acidimicrobiaceae bacterium
GATCGAACATCACCGCCAGTGGCGCGACCGAGCGCGAAGACGGTCGTTCGGTGCGCTCGGGCACGCCCGAGGACATCGGGGTGCTGCTCTCGTACGCCAGCCGCGTCGTCATCATCCCCGGCTACGGACTCGCCGTCGCCCAGGGCCAGCACGTGCNNTACGGCATGGCCGTCGCGCAGGCCCAGCACGCCGTGCGCGAGCTGACCAAGGAGCTCGAGAAACGCCAGGTGGAGGTCAGCTACGCCATCCACCCGGTCGCGGGGCGCATGCCGGGCCATATGAACGTGCTGCTCGCCGAGGCCAACGTGCCCTATGAGCAGTTAAAGGAAATGGACGAAGCGAACTCCGAACTCCAGACCGCCGACGTGGCCCTGGTCGTGGGCGCGAACGACACCGTGAACCCGGCCGCCATGGACGACAAGACCTCGCCGATCTACGGCATGCCGATCATTCGCGCCGACCTGGCCGAGAACGTCATCTTTTTGAAGCGCTCGATGCGCCCCGGCTTCGCCGGCATCGAGAACGAGCTGCTCTACAACCCCAAGACTCTCCTGGTCTTTGGCGACGCGAAGGACACCCTCACCAAGGTGGTCGCGACCGTCAAGGCGTCCTAACCGAACCGGGCATTTCTAGTCGAGGACCAGCACGCGGGACCAACGTTTCATACGGGCCGCATGGTGCCTTGGTGCATATAACGCACGTGCCACGACAGGGCCTCGTCGAGCAGGTGCGGGGTGTGCTTGCCGGACTGGCCCGACATGGCCCGATCGAAGTAGTCCTGCAGAGCAGCGCGAAAATCGGGGTGGGCGCAATTGTCGATGATCTTCTGGGCGCGCCGTCGTGGCGGCAGGCCTCGCAGGTCGGCCACGCCCTGTTCGGTGATGATGACGTGCACGTCGTGCTCGGTGTGATCCACGTGGCTGACCATCGGCACCAGGCAGGAAATGGTCCCGTGGTGCGCGGTCGAGGGCGAGAGGAACATTGCGATGTAGGCGTTGCGCGCGAAGTCGCCGGATCCGCCGATGCCGTTCTGAATGCTCGAGCCCATCACGTGCGTCGAGTTGACATTGCCGTAGATGTCGGCTTCGATCATGCCGTTCATCGTCAGGCAGCCCAGGCGGCGAATCACCTCGGGATGATTGCTGATCTCCTGGGGTCGCAGCACGATTCGATCGCGGTAGTCGGTGATGTTGTCGCCAAAGTCTTTGGCGGCTGCAGCGCTGAGCGAAAAGGCCGTGGCCGAAATCGAGCTCAGCGTGCCCGAGCGCAGCATCTGGAGCATGCCGTCCTGGATGACCTCGGTGTAGGCAGTGAGGGGACGGAAAGGACCTTCGTCGAGCCCGGCCAACACCGCGTTGGCGACGTTGCCGACGCCCGACTGCAATGGCAGCAGGGTGGCCGGGAGTCGTCCCCTCCTCACTTCGTGAGAGAGAAAGTCCAAGACGTGGCCGGCGATCAATTTCGACGTTTCGTCCACGGGCTTGAAGTCCGTGTTGCGGTCCGGGGCGTTGGTCTCGACGACGGCGATGATCTTCTCGCGGGGGCAGTGAAAGTACGGCACGCCGATTCGGTCGCCCGGGTGCGTGATCTGAATCGGCTTGCGGTTCGGGGGTAGGGCGGTGCCGTAGTAGATGTCGTGCATCCCCTCCAGCTCGCGCGGTTGCCAGGAGTTCACTTCGAGGATCACGCGGTCGGCCATGTCGATCCAGGTCTTGTTATTGCCCACCGAGGAGGAAGGGATCAATTCGTCGTCGGCCGTGATGCCGGCCACTTCGACGAGTGCGACGTCGAGGTGGCCGAAGAATCCTTCCCACACCATCTGCGCAACGTGCGAGAGGTGCAGGTCCATGTAGTCGAGCTGACCGGCGTTGATCTTAGCGCGGCTCACGGGGTCGGACTGGTACGGCATGCGAAGGTCGATGCCGTCGACCGCGGCCAGCGCACCGTCGAGCTCGGGCGCGGTGGACGCGCCCGTCCACACGCCCAGGCGGAAGTGTTCTCCTCGGGCAGTCGCTTCGCTGACGCGATCAACGATCGCCGTCGGCACCGCTTTGGGATGGCCCGAGCCGGTGAATCCGCTCATGCCGACGTTGTCACCCGACGAAATAAACTCGGCCGCTTCTTGCGGCGACATCAACAGCTGAAGGGCGGCTTTGCTCTCGATCCTCGACGAATCTATTTCGTGCACCAACGGAGTTTACGTAGTCGGTGCGCAGGCACTATTGCGCGAGCACGATCTGGGTCGAACCGGCAACGTGAGAAGTAACAACCCTTGGCGGGCGACACGCGGTAGAGAGTTAGACAGTGAGTACGTTAAGTGCGGCCAGTTGCTCCGCGCTGAGGGTGCGCACGGCGTGGGCGTTCGCTTCGACCTGGGCGGCGCTCGACGCACCGGCAATGACGCAGCTGACCTGAGGGTGACTCAATAGCCACGAGAAGGCCAGGCTCAATAGCGGCACGTTGATCTCCTCGGCGTATTGGACCAACGCGTCCACCTGGGCGCGCAAGCGATCGCCCAGCCAATGCGCACTACGTTCGGGCGGCATCTTGGCGAGACGTGATCCCTCGGGAATTGGCTCACCGGGGCGGACCTTTCCGGTGAGCAGACCGTTGGCCAGCGGATAGTAGGGCAGAAAGCCGAGTCCCAATTCGTCGCACACGTTGAGCACACCGTCGCGTTCGGGATCACGCGCGAGCAGGGAGTACTGGTTCTGAATCGAGACGAAGCTCGGTCCGTCGCCGGCGGCCGTTTTGGCTTCACGAAGTTGGGCGACCGTGAGGTTGGAGCAGCCGATCTCTCGAATTTTGCCGGCCTCGACAAGTTCGCCTAGCGCGCCCAACGTGTCGGTGATGGGGACCTTGTCGTCGGGGGCGTGCAACTGGTAGAGGTCGATGTAGTCGGACCCCAGTCGTTTGAGAGAATCGTCGCAGGCCTGGCGTACGTACGCCGGCGCGGCGCCGAAGTGGTCGTCGTCAATGGGCATACCGAATTTGGTCGCCACGACGACCTCGCCGCGCCGCGACCCCAGGGCCTCTCCCAAGAAGACTTCGGATTTGGTGGCACCATAAATGTCGGCCGTGTCAAAGAAGTTGATGCCCGCCTCGATCGCCGCGGCCACCACGGCGTTGGTGGTGGCGGCGTCGGAACGCACGCCGAAATTGTTACAGCCAATTCCGACCACGGAGACTTCGAGCGAGCCAATCGAGCGCTTTTGCATGACCATCCTTCGGCTTTCTTCGTAGTGTACAAAATCGTTCGAAACGGCGCGATGCCGCGTCAACGTGTTCGGCGTCGGAGCGCAAGTACGATGGGTAGGGCAATCGTGAAGGAGTCGTCATGAAAATCAACGTGGATTACGACCTGTGCACCAGCAACGCCGTGTGCATGAGCATCGCTCCCGAGGTCTTTGAGGTTCGCGACGACGGCTTCATGTACGTGCTCGATGAGAATCCCGGGCCGGAATTCGACGCCCGACTGCGCGAGGCGGTCGCTGGCTGTCCCAACGGCGCCATCTCCGTCGAGGAGTAGTACATGGCTGGGCTCAGGGTGCGCTTTGCGCCGTCGCCGACCGGTTTTTTCCACGTCGGTTCGGCGCGCACGGCGCTCTTTAATTGGTTCGTCGCCCGCCAGCACCCCGACGGCGTTTTCATTCTTCGCATTGAAGACACCGACGCCGAACGAAATCGCGAGGAGTGGGTCGACGGGATTCTCGATGCCCTGGCGTGGCTGGGACTCGACCTCGACGAAGGGCCCTATCGCCAAAGCGACAACGCGACGGCCCACACGCTCTCCATCGAGCAACTTATGGACGGCGGCTACCTCTACTTCTGCGATTGCACGGGCGACGCCCTCGCCGAGCGCAAGGGTGACGACAAGACGCCGGGCTACGACGGCTTTTGTAGAGACCGCGGGCTCGTTCGTGGTGAGCACACCGCACTGCGCTTTCGCACGCCCGACGAGGGCCACACGGTGGTGCACGACGCCGTGCGCGGCGAGGTGGAATTCTCCAATTCCACGATCGATGACTTCATCGTTGCGAAGTCATCGGGAGCGGTGCTCTACGCCTTGGCCAACGTGACCGATGATCGTCAAGACCGGATCACCCACGTCATCCGCGGCGAGGATCACCTGTCCAATACCCCCAAGCAGATGTTGCTCTGGGAGGCGCTCAACGAAGCGTCGGGATCGGTATTGGCGGTGCCGGTGTACGCGCACTTGCCGCTACTGGTCAACGAACAGCGCAAGAAGCTCTCGAAGCGAAAGGACCCAGTGGCGACGGAGTCGTTCCGCGACCAGGGCTACCTCTCCGAGACGTTCGTCAACTATCTCGCATTGATGGGTTGGAGTCCGCGCGGCGACGAGGAAAAGGTTCCGACGACGACACTGATTGAAGAGTTCCGCCTCGAGGACGTCTCGCATTCGCCGGCCTTCTTCGACGTCAAGAAGATGACCCACCTCAACGGCGAGTACATCCGCGCGCTCGGGGCCGAGGAGTTTCTTGAGGCCTGCGCGCCGTGGGTGTGCCCGTGGTCGACCGCTTGGCGGCCCACGGACCGCGAGGTACCGTGGAGCGAGGAGCAGTTCGACGCGGAACTCTTCGCGCGCGTGGCTCCGCTCATTCAAGAGCGGGTCGCAACCCTGGGCGAGGTGCCTGCCCTGATCTCCTTCTTTTTCCTCGATGCGCCGGTCGTCGATGACGCGGCCTTCGACAAGTCCGTGGGCGGCGACCCACTCGGGCGCACCCTGCTGGTCGCGGCAATCGAACGTTTCGCCGAGGTCGAATGGGACGCCGCATCGTTGCACGAAGCGACCATTCAAATCGGTGAGTTACTGGAGATGCCGCTTCGCAAGGCGCAGGCTCCCATTCGTTGCGCCGTTACCGGTTCGCTGGTGGGACCCCCGCTCTTTGAGTCACTCGAACTGCTCGGTCGCGATCGCACACTCGTGCTGCTGCGCGACGCGCTCGCGCGTCCCTTCAAGAAATGATTTTCTGGCCCTTCAAAGTGGTGAGGCGCATCATCAGTGCGCTCTTTACCATTGTGTTGCTGTACTTCGCCATCACCTTCGTCCAGATCTGGTTGACCGGCCACGAGCACTCCAAGGAGTCGGCCCAGGCCATCCTGGTTTTCGGCACCACCGAGGACAACGGCACGCCGTCGGCCGAGCTCACGGTTCGCCTCGACCACGCCCTCGAACTTTACAAAGCGGGTCGAGCTCCCTGGATCGCGGTCACGGGCGGCAATCGTCCCGGTGACAACTTCACCGAAGCGGGCGTATCGGCGACGTACCTGGAGGGCCACGGTGTGCCGGCGTCAAGAATCTTGCGGGGCGCGGGCAATGACACCTGGCAGAACGTGTCCACCGTGTTGGCGGCGCTCAAGAAACATCACATCGTGACTGTGCTCACCGTCACCGATCCCTTTCACGAGTACCGAGCGATGGCGATTTCCTCGGCCCAGGGCCTTAAGCCGCAACCCTCACCGGTCTCGAACTCACCGACGATCCACTTCTCGCTGTGGCTCTACTACCTCAAGGAGACCGCGTCGGTCGGGGTGGGTCGCATCATTGGCTATCGGACCTTGAGCTCGTGGACTTCAACGGCGTCCAACGTTCACGTACCTTCTGGCGGTTAGCGAGCGCATTTAGATAAGATTGCCAAGCCCTTCGGGGGTGGTGTAATTGGCAACACAACTGGTTCTGGTCCAGTTATTCAGGGTTCGAGTCCTTGCCCCCGAGCGAATTGAGTAGGAGTCACGGCGACTGCTCGCTTCATGGTCCCATCGTCTAGTGGCNNGTTCGAATCCCGTTGGGACTGCGTTATTCACTTCAAGTGCACTTGAGGAGGCAGCGAGTGAATCCAGCGTTCAAGGATCTGGGCGCAGTGGTGCTGTTCGTCGACGACTTAGAAGTGGCGAGAGATTTCTATGGCGACGTGCTCGGTCTCGAGAAGAAGTTCGACGATGACGTGTCGACTTTGTACTCACTCCGTTCGGTCGCCTTTTTTGTTATGCGTGTCTCGCGCGGGTCCGAGCAGCTCATGGGTGAGAAGACTGTCGTCCCTCGTGCGAGTGGAGCGACGTCGTTGTTGTGCGCCCCGACCGATGACGTGGACGCGCTGTACCAGTTGCTCGTCGAGCGTGGGGTGCAGTTCATAAGTCCGCCCATCACGCAGCCCTGGGGGATGCGCACGGCTAACTTCAAGGACCCCGATGGGCACGTTTGGGAAATCTTTCAAGATATGGGCTAGTGATGTCACTCTCGCGCTTCCTGAAGGATCTTGGATTCCGAGCACTTAACAGGACGCATCGGTCGATCGTGC
>PLXU01000056.1 GCA_003151555.1 Acidimicrobiaceae bacterium
CGTCACCTTCAACGACCACGAGGGCTCGACCAAGAGCTACCTCTTCATGCGCGAGCACGAAGTCAAAGAGGTCCATACGGACTTCGTGCCGCTGCGCAAGGAAATCCACGCGGCCATCCCCGAGGACGGGGTCACCTCGGTCGCCATGCACGACGGCAGCGTAGTGCAGTTCCGCTCGCTGCCCACCGGCTACGACCCCACTGATCGACAGAAGGTCGAACAGTACATCCACGATCGACAGAGTCGCGGCGAGATCGTAACCGGACTGCTCTACGTGGACGAATCAGCCAAGGACGTGCACCAACTGAACCACACGCCCACGGAGGGACTGGCCAAGGTCCCCTTCGAGAAGCTCTGTCCCGGTGGTGCCGAATTGGTGGCCATGCAGCAGGGCTTCCGCTAAATCAGACCGTCGGATTCTCGNNCGAGTCGGATTCTCGGCCAACTGATTGACGAACCTCGGGGCGGACAGATAGGCATCGCGGACCAACTGGACCGATTTCTACGTGGCGGGGCGACCGTGCGACGATCAATGTGCGAAGGACGGGCCGGCCCAACCCAATGATTGGTGGACTTTTTTGTCCCGGGTCCGTAAAAACATGCAGTAACTTGCGTGAAAGTGCATGACCTATTGCATTTGAACCGCACCTGACCCTAAAATTCGTGAACACCAGGCATTACGGGCGGCAACTTCGAGTACTCCTTGATTTGCCCAGGGCACTGATATTTGGTACTGCCATGTACATAGACATGTACGTGGAAACTGAACAGTTGTCGAAAGTAAGAGGAACGTTCGTGAAACTCGAGTCTGAGCGCCCCGCGTGGCCAACGCTTCGATCGGCACGCGCCAACGACTCCCCCCTGCTCTTTGAGCGCAGCCAGTTCCTCCAGGAGTTCGAATCGATCTTTAGCCGAACCGTCCCTTCTCACAGCGGCTGTCTTTCGATCGAGGGCGGCTGGGGCACCGGCAAGACGACCCTCTTGAACGAGGCGTGTCTCATTGCCGACAGATCGTCGTGCCTGGTGCTGCGCGCGCGCGGCGGCGATCTCGAACAACACGCCTCCTTCGGCGCGCTGCTACGCATCATCGAAGTCGTCGCCTCGCTGCGAAACGCCGACCCGGAGGTCTCCGAGCGAGTCGAAGCGATCTGCGCGCTGATCAACCAGAGCGGTGAACGCAATTTCGGTCAACTCGGCGCCGCCTTCTACTCGCTCTTGATGGCCGTGCGTCGCCTCGGCCCGATCCTCTTGGCGTTCGACGACGCTGACATGGTCGACGACGACACGCTGATGACGCTGCAATACGTGTTTCATCGCGTCGACGACCAACAGATTTGGCTGCTGCTCACGTCGCCGCCGCGCCTGCCCGGTTTGGGACCGCGCGTGCTGGACCATCTCTTGGTCAATCGTCACGTGCGACACTTCGTGCTCAAACCCTTAAGCCCCGAAAGCGTCCGTCAAATTCTTGCCGGCCACCTCGACCAGGTGCCCGACCCCCCATTCGTCACGGCCGTCTACGACGCCACCAGCGGCCGCCCGGAGTTCATCGTCGAACTGGCCAAGGCCTGCGCCAACGAAGGCATCACGCCCAACGCCAAGATGGCCGGCGACCTCGACCACCTACCTGTGCCGCGAATCTCTCAACGAGTCCTCGTGCGCCTCGAACGATTGCAGGTGGCCGTCACTGAATTGCTCGAGTGCTGCGCCATTCACGGCAATACCACCGATCTGGGATTGGCCTGTTACCTGGGCAACATCGATCCGATCGCAGCGGAGTTGGCGGCCGACGTCTCGGCGCGCGCCGAACTGCTCCAGGGCGATCGCCCGCTCGTCTTCATTGCCCCAGTGGTTCGTTGGGCGCTGTTGCAAAACATCTCGCCCGCCCGCCGTTCGCAGCTACACACGCGCTGCGCGCAGTACCTCTCGGACGTCGACGCGGACGAGTCGCTCATTGTCGAGCACCTCCTCGCCTCGGAGCCGTCGGGCAACCTGGAGTTGGCGAGCCGCTTGGCGCGCGCGGGACGAACACTTATCGCGCGCAGTGACTTCCGCCTGGCCAGTCAATGCCTGCGTCGGTCGCTCAACGAGAGTCCCGTCTCCCTGCAAGAAGCGTCAATCTGGCTCGACCTGGCGCGCTGCGAAATCCAGCTGGGACTGCGTTCGTCGGTGTCCTCCTTTCAACGCGCGCTCGCCCTGGGAGCGGCCCACGATACCGATCTCTTCGAGGCGGCCATCAAACTCCTACGCGCGCTGCGCAGCTGGCCCGAGCTACGCATTGACGCCATTGCCTCGCTTCAGGCGTTGACGACGCAATCCGACGGGGTGGATCCAGCGCTGCAATTGGAACTCGAGATGGGCCTGACGCTGCTGGCCAACCTGCCGAGCCAACGCAACGACGGCGTGAAGAAGATCCAGAAATTGCTGAAGCAGTCCGACGCCGCGACGTCGGTCGCCAAGGTCGCGGGGGCATTTCTTAATATCCACGACTTTGAGGCCGACCCGAAGATGTCGGCCAAGTCCATCACCCAAATGCTCAGCACGGTGGTGGACCCCGAGCAGATGGCGTTCGGTCACCTATCGAGCGAAATGATGCAGCCGTTGGCCTGTCGAATCTTGCTCGGCGCCGACGAGTTCGCCATGGTCGATCGAATCTTGGACATTGGTCGCAAGCGGGCCGTCGAATTGGCCGACCTACCCGGCGAGGACGATGTGCTTCGCCTCATCGTGCTCTCCAAGCTGTGGCAGGGTTCGCTGGGCGAATCCGAAGAGGCCCTGTTGCGTCAGCATGAACTGGGCGCCGACTTTGGCACCCGACCGGTCGTGGGTCTCATCGACCTCTTGATCGCCCAGGGCCGGACCCAGGAGGCCATCTACGAGTTGGGTTCCTTCGATCCCGAGATGATCGACGATCCGCTCGACCGCGTCGGCGCCCACGTCGAACGGGGCCGCCTCTTTTCGATGTGCAGCCAGCCCACCGAAGCGCTCGACGAGTTTGAGCAGGCCGGCGAGACCGCGGCGCGCTCGGGGATCACCAATCCGGTCCTCGTCGCCTGGCAACCGTCGGCGGCGCGCGTGTTGGCCTCACTCGGTCAATGGGACGAAGCCCACCAACTGGCGCAGGATCACCTCGTGTCGGCCCGCGCTTTCGGGGCCCGTCGCAGCCTCGGCACCGCGCTACGAGCCATGGGCGCGTCCAGCCGTGACCTCGACGAGCGCACTGCCTGGCTGACCGAATCGGTCGAAGTCCTGGAGGGTTCGCCGGCCCGACTGGAGACCGCCGAAGCCATGGTCGACCTGGGGGCCGCACTGGTGGATCGCCAAGACTCCGAGAGCGCCCGCGACATCTTGCACAAGGGGGCCTCGCTCGCGTCGCTCTGCGGAGCGCACCACCTCGTTGAAGTGGCGGGGACCCAGTTACGCGCGGCGGGAGCGCGGCCTCGACGACTGGGCTCGACGGGCGTGGATTCGCTGACGCCCGCCGAATTGAGGGCCGTGCACATGGCCGCCGCCAACGTGACCAACCGGGCGATTGCCGACGAACTCTTCGTCAATGTCAAGACCATCGAAGGACACCTCTCGCGGGCGTATCGCAAGTTAGGTGTCACGTCGCGATTTGAACTGGCTGAAGCGCTCGGTCCCCGGGGACGCTACGAGACGAACGAAATCGACGAAGGCACCCCCACGTAGGACCCGGTCTCGCGTGACCCGACTACCAACTACTCAACTGGTCGGCAATCCCGCCGGCGGTCATCGACGGCTCAGAATCGGATCGCCACAGTTCGTCGACCGCTTGGGCAATCGACGTCTGGGGCATCCATCCAATTTCGTGGCCCATGCGTGAGACGTCAGCCTGCTGCCACGGCACCTCTTCGACGCGTCCGGGGTGATCATTCACTTCGAGAATCTCACCGCGGAATCCGGCGGCGTGCGCCAGCATCTCCACCATTGAACGACACGACATGGCCTTTCCCAGGGCGACGTTGATCACCGGGGCTCGTCCGAGCAGCTGCGTCGCCGCTAACGCCGCCAGGGCCACGTCGCTGGCCGCCACAAAATCGCGGTACGCGTCGAGCGGGCCCAACGTTATCGAGGGACTCTTCTTCTTGAGCGCCAGGCTCAGCTCTTGCACCGCCTGGCCGGCCAAGGACTCGGGCGGCGCGAGCGCGCCAATGGGATTAAAGATTCGCAACACCGTCGCGCAGATGTCGCCCTGCTCCGTGGCGTAGGTGATCTTGCGCGTCGCCGCTAACTTCGAACGACCGTAATCGTTCACCGGATGCTCGGTCGCCGTCTCCTTGATCGGCACCTGCGCCGCCTGGGGCCCGTACTCCTCGGACGATCCGAAGTGCACGAGTGGGCGCGGACCACACTGTCGAAGCGCTTGCACCAACTTGTCGACGAAGGTCGTGTTGGTCTCCCACATCTGTTCGGCCGAGCCGGAGGTCAGGCCCGCACAGTTGATCAACGCGTCCGGGCGGCTCGCTTCAATCAGGATCACCAGCTCATCCACCGACGCCTTGTTGAGGTCGAGCGGCACCCAACTGCTGTTGGCCGGCAGCGAAATACGCGGCGGGCGCCGACTCACCGCGACGAGGGCTGGCGAATCGGCCGCGCGCTTGATGGCCTGGTGAACGTGACTACCCAGAAATCCGCTCGCGCCCAGGACGAGATAGGTGGTCATTGAGGCACAGCGAATCGGTACGTCGAAAAGACATCAAATCGTAAAGTTGCCGCCCAGCGCTCACCCTCGTTCACAGAGGTATCCACATTTGTCATTAGGTGCAAGGTACGTGATACCAATGTCGTCGCCTACCCACAACTTTGCTAATACTGCAGTGAATACATCCGAGATTACGTGCTGGCAACCCTTGTGAGAACGGACCAATCCCTTGCGTTTGCCCCACGCCACGACGAGTCGCGTGCGGCAGGACGGAAAATGGCGCCTGATCGGCTCGGATTTGAACTGGCGTGCACCCGAGGCCAACGAGACGCGGGCCCGAGACTCCGGTCAAATCACAAAGGCGAGGGGGCTCACCGGCTCCGACGAGGGTTGCCAACGAGTCTCAAATGGCAATTTTGGGGTGGTCGAACGGGCCAGGTTTCTTTACTATCTCTTACAGATGTCGCCGGAGTGATTTAAAAAGTCGCCGAATCGACCCAGTCAGTCATATGAATTCAGCCCGAGCTCGAAATGACTACTGGGACGAAGTGTCCGACCGCACTCAGCGGCTCTGCTGTAACAGCGGGAACACCAGGCTCGCGCTGACCACCAGACTGGGGGTAGTCAATATCTGCCCCGAGTCTGGTGGTCACGTGAGCCGACCTCGCCGTATGAGTTGTTGGCCCCACCAGTCCGCCGGCTGAGAGCTCACCTGTGCGAAAATTACCCGCATGCACGAAACCGCGTGGACCAGCCATTGGCACAAGCACCCCGGCGTACGATCGGGCGACGAACTCTC
>PLXU01000109.1:0-4914 GCA_003151555.1 Acidimicrobiaceae bacterium
GTCTCGACGGGGCCGGGGAGATCCGTACCCTCGAAGACGTCGGCGCCGAGATGAACTTGACGCGTGAGCGGATTCGCCAGATCGAGGCGCGCGCGATGAGCAAGCTGCGTCACCCGTCCTCGGACACCGGCGCGCGCGACCTGCTGACGCTCTAGCGTCGATGCAGTTGGGTGCGCCCGAGGACCGCGGCGACCCCTATTACTAGGGCACTTATGAAATACGGTGTGTGCGACTTCGAACGGTCGTGCGCGCGCACCGGATGCGAGAAGCCCAGGATCGGCCACTCGTTGTCGTGGGCCAACTTGGTGAGGGTCCGGTCCGGGTTGACGGCGTAGGCGTGGCCGACGGCCTCGAGCATGGGGATGTCGGTTTCGGAGTCGGAGTAGGCGTAGGAATCGCTTAGATCGATGCCACGCTCCTGGGCCAGCTCGCGCATCGCGACGGCCTTGTTTTCGCCCTGGGCGAAGAACTCCATCTCGCCGGTGAACTTGCCCTCGTCGTCGAAATTGGCTCGCGAGGCAATGGCGCCGGTGATGCCGAGCAGCTCGGCGAAGGGCTCGACGATCTCGCTGGGCGCCATGCTCACCAGCCACACCTCGTCGCCCTCAGCCAGGTGATGGTCGATCAGCTCTAACGCCTCGGCGTAGATGAGCGGCTCGATGATCTCGTTTATGGTCTCGGCGACCAGGGTTCGCACCTCTTGGCGGTCCCAGCCCTTGGTGACTTTGAGCACCGACTCGCGGATTTTGGTCAGTTTTTCGTCGTTGGCCCCGAAGCGCATGAACAGTATTTGGCTGAACACGCCCCAGACCAAGGTCCGGCGATGCAGCAGTCCGCGGGCGTGAAATTCCGGTCCAAACGCCACGAGCGACGACTTGGCAATGACGGTTTTATCGAGATCAAAGAAGGCGGCTCGCACGTGTCAATGCTAGGTCCCTTTATTCGCGTGAAATCCGCGGTGACGTCAATTAGGCAATGAACGCCATGGCGCACTCTTGGGTGGCGTCGCCTCGCGTTATGAGGATCACGTGATCGTTTTCCAAGAAGTGCATGGTCGAAGAGGGGATCATGGGCTGTTCGTTGCGTACGACGGCGACGACTCGCACCGAGTCGGCGAGTCGCAACTCGTCCAGGGTCAAATTGCCCGCCACCGCCGGCGCGTTCGAAGCCAGGGTGACCTCGATGAGTCGCATCTTGCCGTCGGCCAAGTCCATGAGGTTGATGATCGAACCCACTTCGACGGCCTCGTCGACCAACGAGGTGATGAGCGCCGGCGTCGAGACGGCCACGTCGACGCCCCAGCTCGTATTAAAGAGCCACTCGTTGCGCGAGTTGTTGATGCGCGCGATCACCCGCGGCACGCCGAACTCCTGCTTGGCCAGCCAGCTGATGACCAGATTGTCCTCGTCGTCACCGGTGGCGGCGATGATGACGTCCGCGTCGCGCATGTCGGCCGCGGCGAGGCTGGCGTACTCGCAGGCGTCGGCGGCCATGACCCGCACGCCCGGCAGCAATGAGCGAATGCGTTCGGCGGTGTTGACGTTCTGTTCCATCAGGGTGACATCGTGATGTCGGTCGAGCAGGTCGAGCGCGATAGCGGTGCCGACCGATCCGCCGCCACCGATGATCACCTTCATTTCTTGCCCGCTTCGATTTTCTCCTGCAGCTCAATGAGGCCGGCCGGCGTGACCATTATCTCAAGGACGTCGCCCTCCTGGGCGAAGAGTTCGTCCACGTTGACCCGACCCTGTCCGCCGCGCACCAGGCCCACCACACGCACGTCGTGACTGCTGTTGAGCTGGCTGATCGGGTGGCCCGCCAGTGAGTCGGGCGCGATGCGTTCGACCAGTTGCAGCGTGCCGGTGCCGTCGGTCCACTCCACTTCAATGTCCGGAGGGGTAATCCAGCGCTTCACCTGCTGGGTCGTCCACAGTGACGTGGCCACGGTCGGGATGCCTAATTTCATATAGATGCTGGCCCGGCGCGGGTCGTAGATGCGAGCCACGACGTTCTTGATGGCGTAGTTGTCGCGCGCGATGCGCGCGCACAGGATGTTCGTGTTGTCGCCGCTGGTGACCGCGGCCAAGGCGTCGGCCCGACTGGCCTCGGCCTGGAGCAGGATGTCTCGGTCGAAGCCGGAACCGACCATTGTCTTGCCGTTGAATCGCGTGAGCCGTCGCAGGGCGTCGCGGTTCTTGTCAACGACCACCACCGAGTGACCTTCGTCGGAAAGTTGCATCGCCAGTTCCGACCCCACGCGGCCGCAACCGACAACGACAATATGCATTACGCCATCAGACCACATATTTCACCAAAACCGCAAGAAACTAAGGTGGCGTAACCAATGACTTAGTCTGGACACCGTGTCAGATGCCGATAAGCAGGTGCCCAAAAACAAGCCGCTGCTGACATCGCACGCCAACATCTCCACGGTTTATCCCGAAACACTGGGCTATCGGTTGAAGCGAATCGTGCTGGGTCGGCCCTTCGTCACCGAGCAGTTGAGTGGTGAACGGCTCAATCGCGTATTGGCGTTGGGCGTGTTAGCGCCCGACTGCATTTCCTCCTCGGCGTACGGTACTGAAGAGATCCTCACGCAGATGACGCCCTACATCGGTTTGGCGGCGTTTGCGCTGGTGGTGCCCGTCATGTTCGTCATCATCGGCGTGCTCTTTTTCGTGACGGCCTCGTACCTGGACGTCATCAAGTACTACACCACCGCGGGTGGATCCTACGTCGTCTCGCGCGATAACTTCGGCCCCAAGGTGGCCCAGATTGCGGCGGTGGCCCTGCTCATTGACTACACCGTGACCGTCGCGGTGCAGGTGTCGGCCGGCACCGCCGCCTTGACCAGTGCGATTCCGCGACTGGGTCACTTGGACCTCATTATCACGGTGGGCGTGGTGCTGATCTTGATCTACGGCAACCTTCGCGGACTTCGCGAAGCTGGCAGCTATTTCGCCTTTCCGACGTACTTCTACGTCGTCATGCTGTCGGGGACCATCCTGGTTGGTTACTACAAGAAGATCATCGGCACGTTGCGCATGGTGCACATCCCCGCCCAGCACCTGCTGGTCGGGGGTCACCTCGGCACGAAGGGCAATGGCCTCTTGATGGGCCTGGCCTTCCTCTCGTTGCTGCGTGCGTACGCCAATGGCGGTTCGTCGCTCACGGGCCTCGAGGCAATCTCCAACGGCGTCGCGAGTTTCCGTCGCCCCGAGTCGCCCAATGCTCGCAAGACCCTGGTCACCATGTCGTCGATACTCGCCTTCCTCCTGATCGGCGTGACGTTGCTGGCGGCCTGGACCCACGCCATGCCCTACGAAAACGGGTATCCGACGGTGCTCAGTCAAGAAGTGAAAGCCGTCTTTGGCCTCAGTACGTTCGGCCACGCGATTTACCTCCTGGTGTTGCTCGCCACCGTGCTGGTCCTCTACACCGGTGGCAACACGTCGTTCAATGGCTTCCCCTTCCTGGCCAATTACGTCGCCACCGACAAGTACCTGCCGCGTCAGCTGACCAAGCGCGGTCACCGCTTGGCGTTCTCCAACGGCATCATCGTGCTGGGCACGGTGTCGCTCATACTGATCATTGTCTTTGACGCGAAGGTCAACGCGTTGGTGGCGCTTTACGCCATTGGCGTGTTCACCGGTTTCACCATGGCCGGCGCCGGAATGGTGAAGCGCCATATGCGCGAACGCACGGGCAAGTGGCGCCGGGGAGTGGCGATAAACGCCACGTCGGCGACGGTCACGTCACTCGTCGTGCTCATCTTCATCTTCGCAAAATTCAAGGAGGGCGCGTGGATCATCGTGGTGGTCGGCCCGCTGATGTACATGGCGCTGCTGCGATTTAACAAGCAGTACGAGCGCGAAGAAAAGGCCTTCGCCTCGACGAGCGCCATCGGTGTGATGACCATTCGCATGAACCGCGTCGTCGTCTTCGTCGACACCTACTCGCTGGCGACAGAGCGCGCGTTGCAGTACTGCAACACGCTCAACCCCTATTCAATTCGGGCCGTGCACTTTGACATTGACCCACTGGTGACCAAGCGCCTCGAGGAGATCTGGGGATCGCCCAATACTGCCTCGGTGGGGATCAACCTCGAGGTCGTTGACTGCGAGGACCGTCGATTGGACCGCGCCGCGCTGGAACTGGTCGCCGACATCGTGCGCGACAACGACGTCTTTTGCATGGTGATCTTGCCGCGACGGGGCTTCNNAGCGACTGTTGCACGACCGTACCGCGGACTCCATCGCCGCCGCCGTCATGCACATCCCGCGTACCGCCGCGACGATTATTCCCTATCGCTCGGGCCGTTCACGTCTCGCCGAAGGCGAGATCTTCGAGCATCCCTTGAGCGACGAGGTGGCCCGCGGTGGCCAACGCGCCGCCGGCCACCTCGAAGCCGACGCCAAGCTGGCGGCGCGCTCGGCCGGTACGCAACCAATCGGGGAATTGCAAGAGCGCGAGGCGGCGGAAATCGCCGGACGGGTTCGTTCCATGACGATCACCAACGTGAGCGGCTCGCACGAGTTGCGCTGCGTNNATCGCCGACAACACCGGCTCCGTCGCTCTGATTTTCCAAGGCCGCTCCAGCGTGCCCGGGATAGAACGCGGCACGCGCCTGCTCGTGCACGGTACGGTCACCTCGCTGCATCGTGAAGCGGTGATCCTTAATCCCCAGTACGAAATTGTGGCCGCCCCGCACGGAGACGAGTAGGCCGGTTTCGAATCTCGATTTATCAGTAACGGACTAGTGAATCGTGCGACCGATGGGGTCGGCGCCAGGAGTATGTCCCGAGTGATGCGCTAGACCTGTCTATCTTGTAGTTCGACAGTTACATCTCGTCACGGCGATTAAGAAAGGTGGAGCATGGCCCGAGCGTTAGTCATCGTTGAGTCGATCGCGAA
>PLXU01000109.1:4966-10488 GCA_003151555.1 Acidimicrobiaceae bacterium
CTCGCGACCGACGAGGACCGCGAGGGTGAGGCGATTGCCTGGCACCTCCAGGAGGTGCTCAGCCCCAAGGTCCCGGTCAAGCGAATGGTCTTTCACGAGATCACCCCGGCCGCGATCGCTCGGGCCGTCAGTGAAACCCGCGAGTTGGACCTGCGTCTGGTCGACGCGCAGGAGGGCCGACGCTTCCTCGACCGTCTGGTGGGCTACGAAGTCTCGCCGGTCTTGTGGCGCGCGGTGGACAAGGCCCGTTCGGCCGGCCGCGTGCAGTCAGTCGCCATCCGTTTGGTCTGCGAGCGCGAACGCGAACGCATGGCCTTTCGCTCGGCCACGTGGTTCGACGTCACCGCGACGTTGAGGGCGAAAAGCGCATCCTTCGAGGCCACGCTGGAATCGGTCAACGGCTCGGCGCTGGCGACCGGCAAGAATTTCGACGCCGCGGGACAGCTCGACGCCAAGGCCGCGGTCGAGATATTGAGCGAGACGTCGGCCCAGGCCGTCGCCACCGCACTGCGGCGCGCGAAGGTTCAGATTGTCTCGATTGCCTCGACCCCGCGCACGCAGAAGCCCCAGCCACCCTTCATGACCTCGTCGCTGCAGATCGAGGCCAGCCGCAAGCTCCGTTTCGACCCCGAGCGCACGATGCGCGCGGCCCAGCGCCTCTACGAGCAGGGCTGGATCACCTACATGCGTACCGACTCGACCACGCTCTCCGACGAAGCCATCAAGGCGGCGCGCTCAATGGCGGCCTCCATGTTCGGCGACGACTACGTTTCCGACGCGCCGCGGCGCTACGACCGCAAGGTGAAGAACGCGCAGGAGGCCCACGAGGCAATTCGTCCGGCCGGCGAGAGCTTCCGCTCGCTCGACGAGGCCCAGGGCCAGCTGGGCGGCGATGAACTGGCGGTGTACGACCTCATCTGGAAGCGCACCATTGCCTCGCAGATGGTGGACGCGCGCCTGACCCAGGACAAGGTGCGCCTCACGAGCACGCTGAGCGGCATCGACGAATTGGGCGGCGAGGTGCAGGCCGTTCTCAGCGCCACGGGCCTGCGCATTGAGTTCCCCGGTTTTCGCCGGGCCTACGTCGAGGGCATGGACGACCCCGAAGCGGAGCTGGCCGATCAGGAACGGATCTTGCCGGCCTTGAGCGAGGGCGAGGTCGTACCGGTCGAGAGCGCCGAAGCCAAGGGCCACGACACGCAGCCGCCCGATCGCTACTCCGAGGCCACGCTGATCAAGAAGCTCGAGGACCTCGGTATCGGCCGTCCCTCGACCTACGCCTCGGTGATGAAGACCATCGACCGACGCGGCTACGTGTGGAAGAAGGGTAAGTCGCTGGTGCCGGCCTTTCGTGCGTTCGCCGTCGTGAATCTGCTCCAGACGTACTTCGCCGACCTGGTCGACTACCAGTTCACTGCCGCCATGGAGGACCAGCTCGACGAGATTGCCCGGGGCACCCAGGACCTCGAGCCGTGGCTGCAGAAGTTCTACTTCGGTGACCCGAGCGCGCAGACCGAGCTGGCCAAACTCGGTCTCGAGCACATGACCCACGAGCAGCACGAGTTCGACTTCGCGGCGATCAATTCGTTGATCCTCGGCGACGGCCCCGACGGGGTGGTCGTCACCGTGCGTTCCGGTCGCTACGGCCCCTACCTGGTGCACGGCGAGGACCGGGCCTCCATCCCCGAAGCCACCGAGCCGGACTCGCTGAGCGTCGAGGTGGCCCTCGAACTGCTGGCCGCGCCGAGCAACGACCGCGAACTGGGCGTCGACGAGGCCACCGGCCAGCCGATCTTCCTAAAGGCCGGGCGCTACGGACCGTACGTGCAGGTGGGCGAGATGACCAACCCGAAGGACAAGCCCAAGACCGCCTCGTTGTTCACCACCATGTCGCTCGAAACATTGACGCTGCACGACGCCGTCAAGCTGCTGTCGCTGCCGCGCGTGGTCGGTGCGCACCCCGACGACGGCGAGCCGATTCTGGCGCAGAACGGGCGTTACGGTCCGTACCTCACGTGGGGCAAGGAGACTCGCTCGCTCGAGGACGAAGATCAGATCTTCACCGTCGACCTGGCCGGGGCGCTGGCGTTGTTGGCCCAACCCAAGCAACGCGGTCGCCGGGCCGCCGCCGGGCCGTTGAAGGAACTCGGCGAGGACCCAGTCACCAAGAAACAGGTGGTGGTGCGCAGTGGTCGCTTCGGTCTCTTCGTCACCGACGGTGAGGTGAACGCGACCCTCCGACTGGGCGACACCCCCGAAACCATCTCGCTCGACCGGGCGTGTGAACTGCTCGCCGAACGGCGCAACGCCGAACCCAGCTCCCGTGCGCGCAAGGTCGTCAAGAAAGCGGCCAAGAAGTCGGCCACGAAGTCGGCCAAGATAGGGGCGAAGAAGTCGACCGCCAAAAAGGCGACCAAGAAGACGGACGAAGCCACCAAGCGTGCCGCGGTGAGTCAGGGCGCCCGGGTCAACTCCGCCTTGATCGCGACGGCCCTACAGGTGCACGAAGAATGAGCCGAGGCCTCTTCGTGGTCTTCGAAGGAATAGACGGCTGCGGCAAGAGCACCCAGGCCCGACGGGTGGCCCGGGACCGCGACGCGCGCTTCGTGTTCGAGCCGGGCGACACGCCGGTGGGCATTGACCTGCGCCGTTGGATTCTGGACGCGGCGACGCCGATGACGCCCGCGACCGAGGCCCTGTTGTTGCTGGCCGATCGCGCCCATCACGTGCATTCGGTGATCGAGCCGGCGTTGGCGAGCGGCCGCTCGGTGGTGGCCGATCGCTTCTACGCTTCGACCCTCGCCTACCAGGGCTACGGACGCGGCGTTGACCTCGATGAGCTGCGCGCCGCCACCGACCTGGCTATCGGGGACTGCCGACCGGACCTCACCGTCTTGATCGACCTGGCGCCGAACCTCGCCCTCGAACGCGAGGCCCGCGACGAGTCCGACCGCTTCGAAATCGCCGACGCTCGTTTCCACGATCGCGTACGCCAGGGCTACCTGGAGCTCGCCGGCGAAGACGTCGACGGATGGTTCGTGGTCGACGGCGCGCCCAGCGTGCGTGAGGTCGCAGCCGTCATCGATCAACGTCTCGCCGAGTTACCTTGGTAGCATGGCGGACGTTTTTGACTCCTTGATCGGACAGGATCGGGCCGTGGCGGCCATGCGCCAGTACGTGCGGCACCCCGTGCACGCCTATCTGTTCAGCGGACCGGTGGGCTCGAGCTTGCACGACACGGTGCTGGCCTTCGCCGCGGCCCTGCAGTGCCCGCAGCACGGTTGCGGACAGTGCGAAATCTGCCGCCTGGTCTTGAGCGGCAACGACGCCGACATCCATTTCGCCGAGCGCGCCGGCCTGTCGTGGCGCATTGAAGAACTTCGCGAGGCCGATCGCGTGAGTCGGCGCCGACCACTGGGCGTTGGCTACCAACTCGTCGTGCTCGAAGACATCGAACTGACCACCACCGGCGCGTCGCCCTCAGCGCCCGCGCTGCTCAAGTCGCTGGAGGAGCCGCCCAGTCGAACGATCTTCCTGCTGAGCGCCCACGACGTCACGCCGGGCCTCGACACGCTGGTCTCGCGCTGCGTGCAGGTGAAGTTGAAGGGGCTGGGCGAGAACGAGCTCGAAGGGATACTGCGCGGCGAAGGCGCGGACGAGGCGACGGCGCGCTCGGCCGCGCTCGCCTCGAGCGGCAACCTGCAACGCGCGCGCGTGTTGGTGCGCGACCCCGCGCTGGGCGAACGCATCGCGCAGTGGCAATCGGTGCCCCAGCGCCTCACCGGCACGCCGGCTTCCTCGTCGGCGGTGGCGAGCGAGATCACCCGAGCGCTCGACGCCGCCATCGCGCCGCTGCAGCAGATGCAGGACGAGGAGATGGAGCACCTGGTGAGTGACGCTCGAGAGATGGGTCAGCGTTCGGTGGCCAATCGCAAGGACATCGAGGCGCAGTTCAAGCGCGAGCAGCGCCGTTTTCGTATCGACGAACTGCGCTTCGGGCTCAGTGCGCTCACCAACGTGTATCGAGAGCGCCTGGTCGAAAGTCTCGACGAAGGCGACGTGGGTGAGTCGCGCTCGCAGTACCGAGTGGCCACTTCGTTAAGGGCCATTGATACAGTCGCCGAGACGTCTCGGCGACTGACGCTCAACATCGATGAAGGTCTGTTGCTGAATGATCTGATGCTCTCGTTGATGGACCCGTAGGCCGCCGGCCAGGGTTAATCTCGGTTAATCGGGTAGTATTTTCCCTGCGCCTGGGTAGCTCAGTCGGTAGAGCAACGCATTCGTAATGCGTAGGTCAGGAGTTCGAATCTCCTCTCAGGCTCCNNTCCATGGAGGTGTTGCGCAACGAGATGACGCGGCCGTTACGAAGGCTGACTTTATGTGCGGTGCTCGTAGTGGTCGGATCGTGCACGACACCGTGGGGCGCGTTGCGCGCGCAAGGCGCGACCACGACCACCACGACGTCGGCGAACCGGCCGGTCAAATGGGTGGATGAAAATGTCTCGTTCCGCGCGCACGGGGTAACGCTCTACGCGACCTTTCGACACCCCGTCGGTGCGGCGAGCCCCGTTCCCGGGGTGCTGCTCATCGCGGGCAGCGGACCGACGGACCGCAACGGTAATAGCGCGCTGGAGAAGGGGCCCGTCGACACCCTCAGGACCATGGCCGACTGGCTGGGTGACGATGGCGTCGCCACGCTTCGTTACGACAAACTCGGCAGTGGCGAGACGGGCCTCGGTCCGTACGCCACCAAGGTGGATTCGATCGGCATCGGGCCCTTCGAGCAAGAGTCGGCCGCGGCGCTTACGCTCCTCGCCCAACAAAAAGAGGTGAACGACAAACTACTGGGCGTGTTCGGCCACAGCGAGGGAGCGCTCTTCGCCCTGCTCCTGGCGACCGGTCACGCCGGGCCCGTGCCGGCGATTCACGCGTTGGGTCTCTTCGAGCCACTGAGCGATCGGTATCTGACGCTCGTGAGCGTGCAGGTGGAGGCGGAGATTGCGGCGCAGTTGAAGGCCGGTGAGATTTCCAAGTCGCTGGCGGCGACGGTCGGCGCGACGCTCACCTCCGCGATCACGCGCCTGCGCGCCACGGGAGAAGTCAACGCCAACCTGAAGTACGGTCTCGCCACACTACTGAATGCCTCGAACGCGAAGTTCTTCCAACAGGCCGACCGGTTCGATCCCAAGTCATTGGCGCGAGCGCTGTCGCCGGCGACGCCGGTCCTGGTGACGTGCAGCACCGCCGACACCCAGGTCTCCTGCGGCGAGGTGGGCCGCATCGTGCAAGGACTTCGCGAAGCCGGTGCGCACTATCAACTGATTCAAATGGCCAATGTCGACCACGTCTTGAAGGTCGATCCGACCGGATCGCCGGCGAACTACACCAAGAAACTGCCGTTCTCGCCGGTACTGCGCGCGGCGCTGAAAGAGTTCGTGGCCAAGAACCTCTAGCGAGCCCGATGGGGTTACGCGTCGCTACACGGAGCGCTCGAGCACCGCCCGGGTGAAGTCCTGGGA
>PLXU01000157.1:0-5884 GCA_003151555.1 Acidimicrobiaceae bacterium
TTTGGCATGACCGGCGTGCTGCTCATCGACGACGAGGTCGGCATCGACGGCCTCTTCTACGGCCCGCACTCCTACCAGTCCGGTTGGATTCGCGGTGGTCTTGAACTGAGCGACGGTCGAAAGCTCATCCTGCACGATCCGCGACGCCTGGGCCGTTTCGAGATCGATCCCGACCTGAGCGAATTGGGTCCTGACGCCCTGTCGCTCACGCGAAAGGAGTTCGACGGGGTGGTCCACGTGCGCCGCGGCGAGGGAACGGCGATCAAGGCGCGGCTCCTGGATCAGTCCGTCGTGGCCGGCGTGGGCAACCTGCTGGCCGACGAGATTCTCTTTCGCGCCGGCATCGATCCACGAACGCCGACCGGCACGCTGAGTCTGGATGAGAAGAACCGCCTCTACAAGGCCTTCCGCTTAACCATGCGCACGTTGCAGCGGCGAGGGGGATCGCACCTGGGCGATCACATGGCCGCGCGATTCCCCGGGGGACTGTGTCCGCGCGACGGCGGACACATGCAGGTGGCGACCATCGGCGGGCGCACGACGTACTGGTGTCCCACGCACCAAAGGTAAGAATCTGACCAGTCCGACACGCTGAGCTCGCTGCGTCGGGGAGACTAGAGGAATGTCCTCGTTCATCACGCACTACGGCTACTTCGGCCTGTTCGTACTATCCGTTCTCTCGTCGGCCTGCATTCCGATTCCCTCCGAGGTGGCCTACGGCTTCGCCGGCGCGCTGTGCACGAACGCGATCACGGGCCACGCCCAGTTTTCGCTGTGGGCCGTCATTGTCGTGGGCACCCTTGGTTCGCTGGTCGGCGCGGTGATTGCCTACGAGGTTGGCCGCAGCGCTGGACGAACCATTGTTGACCGATGGGGCAAGTGGCTGCTGCTCACGCACCAAGACCTTGACAACTCGCAACGTTGGTTCGAGAAGTACGGTCCGGCGTCGGTGCTGATCAGTCGCGTCATACCCGTAGTGCGCAGTTTCATCTCCGTGCCGGCCGGTCTGGCCGAGATGAAGCGCGGACGATTCGCGGTGCTGACCACGATTGGCTCCGCGGTGTGGGTCGCCTTGATCGCCGGACTGGGCTACGCCGCTGGACGCAACTGGAACCACGTCAGCAAGGACTTCCACGCCGCCGAACTGCCCATCATTGTGGTGGTCGTGCTCGCGCTCGCGTTCGGACTTTGGCACCGGGTGCGCACGGTGCGTCGCCACAACGCCAGCTAGCGCTCGAGGGTCGCGAGCACCCGCGCGGCGTGACCGTCCGCGTGAATTGCGTACCAGGCGTGTTCGATGGTGCCGGTCGGTCCTACGACGAAGGTCGAGCGGATGACGCCCTGGACCACTTTGCCGTACAACATCTTTTCGCCGAAGGCGCCGTATCTCGCCATGACCTTCTTGTCGGGGTCGCTCAGTAGGTCGAAGGTCAACGAGTATTTTGAGCGGAAGGCGACGTGCGCTGCTGCGTCGTCGGGCGAGATTCCGAGCACGCTCACGTTCAACTTCTTGTAGGCGAGGAGTTCACTGTTGAATTGACAGGCCTCCTTGGTGCACCCGGGCGTGTCGTCGGCCGGATAGAAGTAGACCACGACCCGATTGCCGGTGAAGTCCTTGAGCGCCACTTTTTGGCCATTCTGGTTCAACAACGTGAAGGCGGGAGCCTTCACGCCGGGTTCAAGTCGGGCCATTTTGCTCCTTTAAGGTTTCTTTCTGATTTTCACAAGTCTCAAGTAGACTAGGAGCGAAGCTCTATGAAGTGAGCTTGGGCCCACACTTTCGAACGCCGGTTCCGGGTCCAACCGAGAAACGACCGTTGTCCCGTGAGTAGTGAAATAAAAGTGTCTGGCGCCTCGTCCCCGGACTTATACGCCACCAAAATGACCTTCGCCGAGCTGGGGGTACATCCCGATCTCTGCGCCGAGCTGACCAGGCAGGGCATCACGACCGCCTTTCCGATTCAGGCCCTGACGATTCACGACGCCCTGGCGGGGCGAGACGTGTGCGGCAAGGCCAAGACTGGTTCGGGCAAGACCCTGGGGTTCGGCCTGCCCATGCTCCAGCGAGTGGCCAACAGCGAGAAGGAAGTGGTCCTCGCGGGCGCAGCCGCCCGGCCACGCGGTTTGGTGCTGCTGCCGACCAGAGAGCTCGCGGTACAGGTGCACGAAGTCCTCAAGCCCCTGGGTGCCGCCCTTGGATTGCACGTCAACGCCGTTTACGGCGGCGCCGACATCGAGCGACAGATCAAGTCGCTGCGTAAGGGCTGTGACATCATCATCGCAACCCCCGGACGTTTGATCGACCTGGGTGACCGGGGCGAACTCAACGTGGAACACCTCGACGTGCTGGTACTCGACGAGGCGGACCGCATGGCCGACATGGGCTTCATGCCCCAGGTTGAATGGGTGCTGCGTCGAATCGCCGAGCACGCCCACCAGACACTGCTCTTCTCGGCGACCCTCGACGGCGCGATAGACCGACTAGTCAAGCGCTACCTCACCGATCCCGTCTTTCACGAAGTCGCGAGCGATACGCAAACGGTGTCGCTGATGGTGCACCACTTCTTTAACGTCCACCAGATGGACCGCATCAAAGTCGCGGCCACGATTTGCAACTCGATGGGCAAGACACTTATTTTCTGTCGCACGAAGAGAGGTGCGGACCGTCTCGTCGAGCAGCTGCAAAAGGAGGGCGTCAACGCGGCCGCCATCCACGGCGACCTTCGCCAGAGCCAGCGCGAGAAGGCGTTGGCCGATTTCTCCGCCAACAAGTTGCCCGTGCTCGTCGCGACCGACGTCGCCGCGCGCGGACTGCACATCGACGGCGTTGACTGCGTCATGCACTTCGACCCGCCCGAAGATCACAAGGCGTACCTGCACCGTTCCGGGCGCACCGCCCGCGCTGGCTCCACCGGCGTCGTGGTGTCGCTGCTGCTGTGGAACCAGACCATCGAAGCCGAAGTGATCATGCGCCGCCTGGCGCTCAAGCGCCCGATTGTGGAAGTCTTTTCGAACGACCCGCACCTCAAGAACCTTGCGGTGTGGGATCCGACCATGGAGGATGCAATACGGTGAGTAAGAAGAACTGTCTGGCGGTCTTTAGCTACGACAAGAAGATCAAGCGGGCCCTCGTGGTGGTTGCCCACCCCGACGACATTGACTTCGGTTCGGCCGGCTCGATTGCCACGCTCACGAGCCACGGCGTCGACGTGGCCTACTGTCTCGTCACCTCCGGCGACGCCGGTGGCGACGACTCGAGCCACACCAAGGAAGAGCGCACCGCGATTCGCGAGAGCGAACAGCGCGCCGCCGCCGCCGAAGTGGGCGTGAGCACGTTGACGTTCCTGCACTGGCCCGACGGTCAAGTGGAGCCGACCCTGTTGCTGCGCCGCGAGATTGCGCGGGTCATCCGCACCCACCGGCCCGATCTGGTGATCACCCAGAGCACGGAGCGCAACTGGGAGCGCATCGGCGTGAGTCACCCCGACCACCTGGCGACCGGCGAAGCGACGATGCGCGCGATCTACCCCGACGCGCGCAACCCGCACGCCTTTCCCGAACTGGTGCGCGAGGGCTTCGAGCCGCACGTGGTCTCGACCGTATGGATATCGGGCACCAATCCCACCATGGTCGTGGACATCACCAAGGTCTTTGATCTCAAGTACGCCGCCCTAAAGCGCCATCAGAGCCAGGTCGGGGGCCGCGAGGGACTCAAGAAGATGTTGAAGGGTTGGGCCCGCCTTAACGCCAAGAACGCCGGGTTGCGCAAGGGCCGTCTCAGCGAAAGCTTCAAGGTCGTCAACACCCGCTAGGGAGTGCTTCGCCCGCTGGGGCGTCGTATGGTTGCGCGATGGGCAGTGATAAAAACAGGACCGAACTGGGCCGCACGCCCATCGGTCAACGCAAACCCGTCCGCGGATTCGGTGAACTCTTCGCCGGTGTCACCCGGGCCAACATGTTCGGGCAGATACTCGCCGGCGTAACGCTGCTCGCCATTGCAATACCCGAACAGCTCGCCACCTCCCAATTGGCCGGGGTGCCGGCCTTCACCGCGATGATTGCCTTCATCGCGGCGACGCTGGTTTTCGTCGTGGTGGGTTCGAACCCGATCGTGTCCGTGGGCGCCGACTCGACCATTGCGCCGCTCTTCGCCGTGGCCCTACTGCGCATTGCCCTGCCGGCCTCCACGCAGTATCTGGAGTTCGTGGCCGCCACGGCGGTCGTCACCGGACTGCTGTTGTTGGCGATTGGTTTCTTGAGGTTGGGATGGTTCGCCGACTTCCTCTCCCTGCCCATCGTCATTGGCTTCATGTGCGGCATTGGCTTCATCATCGTGGTCCACCAGTTGCCGTACGTCTTTGGTATCGCGGGCGGCGGTGATTCGGTGATCCAGCGCCTCCAGGCGATCGTCGACAATTTCCACCACGTGAGCGTCTGGTCGATCGTGCTGGCCCTGGGCACGCTGGTCGCGATGATCGTGGGCGAGAAGATAAACCCTCGCCTGCCATGGGCCCTCGCCGCGGTGCTCGTGGGGACGGTCCTCTGCGTGTCGTTGTCACTGGCCAGCCACGGCGTCCAAGAGCTGGGCCCGGTCGTGGTGGGCCTGCCCTCGTGGCGGCTGCGCTGGTTCAGCCTGCACGAGTGGAGCGTCATTTTCACGACGGCCCTGACGCTGGTCATCGTCATCATGAGCCAGACCGCGGCGACCTCACGAACCTCGGCCGACGAGATCGGCGTCGCCGACAATCTCAGCCGTGACTTTGTTGGCGTCGGTCTCGCGAACGTCGCCGCCGGGCTGGCCGGCGCCTTTCCGGTCAACGCCAGCCCCGCGCGTACCACCGTCACCCGCTTGGCCGGCGGGCGAACCAAGCTGGTGGGGCTGGTGGCGGCGCTGGGGGCCCTGGTAGTGGCGCCCTTCGCATCGATTGCGCACAGTATCCCCCTGGCCGCCCTGGCCGGGGTGCTGCTCTTCGTGGCCAGCCGGCTGATCAAGGTTGCGCAACTTCGCTCCGTCTGGTACGCGAGCCGCGTGGAGTTCTCGCTGGCGATCCTGACCGTGCTGGGCGTGCTGTTGCTCGGTGTAGAAATTGGCCTGGCGTTGGCGGTCGGATTGGCGATTCTGGACCAGACCTGGCGATCGGCTCACCCGCGCATGGTTGAGTTGGGTCGGCGCAAGGGCACCACGAGTTGGGAAAATGCCGATGAGCCCGACGTCGAACGCGTCGAGTACATTCTGGCGGTGATTTTCACCGCCGACATCTATTTCGCCAACGCGGGTGTGTTTCGCCGTGAACTGCACGAGCTGCTGGCCAAGCACCCTGAGACGCGCCACCTCGTCATCGACGCGGCCGCGATTGCCAACATTGACTACACGGGGCTCACGATGTTCAGCCAGGTGGTCGACGACCTACTGAAGGATTCGATCAGCGTCTCGATGGCGCGCGCGACCGCTCAAGTGCACCGTCAATTGAAGTCGTCGAGCGACAAGGCCCTCAGGGCCATCGCCGTGTTCGACAGCGTCGATGAAGCGGCGAATGCGGCGAGTGCCGCCGAGAAATAACGTCGGCACCCGATCTGCCCCGTGGTGGCGGGCTACTTCGCCGCGAGTTGGCGCAGTACGAAGTTGAGCACGCCACCGTGGCGGAAGTATTCGGCCTCGGTGGGGGTGTCGATACGAAGACGAACATCGAATTCAACGACCTCGCCGTTGGCGCGCGTCACCCGCACGGGGACCTGGTGGACTGTCTCGCCGCGGTTGAGCGGGTCGAGACCGCCGATGGAAAAGACTTCGGTGCCGTCGAGGTCGTACGTCGCGGCCGATTCGCCCACCAGGTACTGCAGGGGCAGTACGCCCATGCCCACCAGATTGGAGCGGTGGATGCGC
>PLXU01000157.1:5937-6067 GCA_003151555.1 Acidimicrobiaceae bacterium
ATCATGACCTCGTGGTTGCCGCGTCGCGTGCCGTAGCTGTTGAAGTCCTGGGCCTTCACGCCGCCGTCCACGAGGTAGAGACCGGCCGGACTGTTGGCGCGAATGCTGCCGGCCGGCGAGATGTGATCGG
>PLXU01000116.1 GCA_003151555.1 Acidimicrobiaceae bacterium
ACATCTACATCGCCATGGGTCAGACCGCGGAGAACGTGGCCGAGTACGAGCACGTCTCGCGCCTGGAGATGGACGAGTTCGCCGTGCGCAGCCAGGAGCTGGCGGTCGCCAGCCAGACCAACGGATTCTTCGAACGCGAGATCATCCCCGTCACCCTGGCCGACGGCACGGTGATTTCCAAGGACGACGGGCCGCGCGCCGGCACCACGCTGGAGAAACTCTCGTCCCTGCAGCCGGTCTTTCGCGCGGGCGGTTCGATCACCGCCGGCAACGCCTGTCCACTCAACGACGGCGCGGCCGCCGTGATCGTCATGAGCGACACGCGGGCCAAGGAACTGGGCATCACGCCACTGGCGCGCATCGTGGCAAGCGGCGTGAGCGGGCTCAACCCCGAGATCATGGGCTTGGGTCCCATCGAGGCCTGTCGCCAGACCCTCGCACGCGCCGGCATGAGCATCGACGAGATCGACCTGGTCGAGATCAACGAGGCTTTCGCCGCCCAGGTCATCCCCAGCGCCAAGCAACTGGGCATCAGCTGGGACAAGCTCAACGTCAACGGCGGCGCGATCGCCCTCGGTCACCCCTTCGGCATGACCGGAGCGCGCATCATGACCACGTTGCTCAACGGTCTCGAGGACCGCGACAAGAGATTCGGTCTCGAAACAATGTGCGTCGGCGGCGGCCAGGGNNGGCCAGGGCATGGCCATGATCGTGGAGCGCCTTGGTTAGGCCTACGCCGTGCCGGTCGTGCGCCGCAGGGGGTTCTCGGTGAAGGCCCGGTGCTCGTCGGCGGTGACGGCGCGAGATTCGTCGGGCAGCAGCACCGGAATATTGCCGCGCACCTCGTAGGCCACGCGCAGGCGCGGGTTGTAGAGCACGTTCTCGTCGGCGAGGTAAATCATCGTGCCGTGGTCAACCGGGTCTTCGAGCAGGTTCAGAAGAAAGTCGTCGAGAGCCATTGGCGTTAATCCCCTTTGAGTTCGCTTTTCACTCCCCAGACCTTACGCCCGTCGTCGAGGACGTCGGGACGCACCGGCGCGCGGCGCGTCCTGCGCCGACGCGTCAGCGCCACCACCAAGAAGACGAGACCGGCGAGGGCGGTCAGCTGACTTACGTGGTCGCCCCACTCATTGGCCGGCGTACTGGCGTAGTCCAACGAGACGTCGCGCGAGGTGGGCACCACGACCATGAGATTGGGGCTCACGCGATAGGGCCCGGTCGCGCCGCTCGCGTGCCAGCGCGGGAAGTAGGAGACCTTCACTAGTACCGGCACCCCGACCTTGTCGACGTGAAAGGAGATCGACTGCGTGCCCATCACGAGGTTGGTGACCTTCACGTTGGCGACCGCGATGTGCTTCATGGAGTTCACGTTGGCGGCGCGAGGCCACGTGCTCGGCCCGCTGGCGGCGGCGAGGGTCGGCCAGAGCTTGGGGTTGAGCCACCACTTGGCGTTCGCGTCGAGCCACGGCACGCGCCCGGAAGTATTGGCGAGTACGTTGGGCAGTTCGCTCACGCCCTCGACGACGGGGCTGTTCTTGATCAAGTAGATCCGCCACGTGTAACCCGGCGTCGGCCAGGCCTTGGTCTTGGCGACGAGCTTCAACACTTTGTCGGCGTTGGCCTGGGCGACCACGGCCGGCGTAAAGGCAATGTAGTACTTGACACCCAGCATCTGCAGATGCTCGACGCCCTCGGCCACGTCGAGTGAACCGTAGTTGAGACCAGCCTGCGCGTCGCTCGGGGAGGCGCTCAACTCGGACTGATCGAGGAAGTGGTAGGGCGTGGTCGCCGAGGACTCGAAGAGCAGGCCCTCCATGGAGTCAACGCAGTTGTTCGTCCAGTACGGCAGGAGCATCAGTGCCTCGGGCGTGCCGAAACGCTGCTGGTCGGAGTTGTACTCCCACATGGCGCGCCCGCACCCGTAGCGTTTCGACACGCGCTCCATGGTCGTGATGATGTTGTGGTACTCCGGCCAGGAGGATTGACCCTGGTAGCCCTCGTAGTTGGTTTGGGCCCAATTGGTGACCTGGTTGCCGACCGTGGACAGGTGCAACTTGTTGGCCAACGGTGTGATGAGGCCCGGCACGGTCGAGAGCAGGCCAATGATCGCCACGCTCACCGTGGCGGCCATGGTGCGCTTGGCCCATCGCTGGTGGTCGCCTGCTTGCTCCTCGTCGCTCGCGGCCCACGTCGCGGGTGCGACGACGGGCGGGACAACGCCTGGCCAATGCGGCGTCTCGACCGCCAAGAGCTCGTGCATGAATTCGTCGCCCTCGACGTTCTGGGCCGGTGGCTCGGGAGCCTTTCGTCGGGGCCGGCGGGCCCAACGAGCCAGGAAGTAGCCGAAGAGCCATCCCGCGCTCAGGTGGATCGAGATGAACCAGAACGGCACTATTCGCTCGTTCAAGATCACGCTCTGCGGATCGAGCACGTAGGCGGCCAGCGACAACACCGTGAGCGTGGCGAGCACCATGCCGAGGCGGTCGCGGACCCAGAAGGCAGCCACCAGGGCAATGGCCGCCAGCACGATGACCCAGCGATCGCCGCCCGCCGTGATCACGCCGGTTTGGGGATTGCGGTAGTACCAACCCAGCTGCGCGAAGACCTGGTACAGCGTGTTGACGGGCTGGTTGATGTAACCCAGCGAGTTCGTCAGGCTTTGCGTGGTGCCGAAGGGCAACAGCCACCACGCCGACAGCCCGGCCGAGAGCAGGCCGGCCCCCAACGCGAATCGAAGGGGGCGCGAGTAGTCGCCGCGCACGGTGTCGAGGTCGGTGGGGTCACCAATGCCGAGGCGCTGCAGGGACTCGAAGACCACCAGCACTCCCACCGCCGCGATGGTGAAGAACCACGGCAGGATGTGGGCCGCCAGCGTCGCGCTGAGACAGATCGCGGCCCACCAGTAGCCGCGCCCGGTGCGTACCCCGCGGGCGAAGAGCCCGATCGCGAGCAGGCTGAGGGCCAGCGACAGCGAGAAGGCGTATTCGCCGGCCATGGTCGAAAAAAGATTGCCGCCGTCGATGGTGAAGGAGGCGTCGAAGAGAAAGGGCAACGTCGCGAGCGCGAGTGCCGCCGGAACGGGGCGGGGCGCCTTGAAGAGCTTGCCCATCGCGTAGGCCGTGATCGGCATGAGCACCGAGCCCATGACAGTCGCCAGCTTGAAGGCCACGGCGAAGTTGATGACGTAGCTGGCCAGCGAGGCAAAGAAGTCGGGCAGGATCCAGTAGTAGGTGTAGGCCGGCATGCCCGCGAACCAACCGGGATACCACGGAGTCACGTTGAAGAGGTTGCCCTGCGAATGCAGATAGGCCGGCAGCGCCAAGTGCGAGCCGGTGTCGCCGCCGGTGATCGTGGTCGACGAGAACACCAGCGCCGGATGCAGCGACCAGACGGTGACGTAGATCACGGCCAGCACGATCACCACGTCCATCACGCGTAGCGGCGTCCAGTACTCTCGCAGTCGCCTCAACATCAGTGGCCCGATCGCTGGACAATGAGACCGACCATGGCGACCGCGTTAAAGGAGACGTGCGTGATCACGCTCGGGATAAGGCGCTGCGTGCGGCGAAGGACCAACGCCAACACCACTCCGAACAAAGCCAGACCCGTGAACTGCAGCGCCTCGCCGTGGGCCAACGCGAAGAGGCAGGCGCTCAGCACCACCGCACCCACCGCACCGACCCTCGGCGCGACGCGGCTCAGACCGTCGTGGAGCGTGCGATAGAGCACGCCGCGAAAGAACCACTCCTCCATGATGGGCGCGAGCAAAGTAGTCATCACCACCAACAAGACGAAGGGGGCGCCGTGCGCTCCGCCGAAGAGGTGCTTCACGGGTTTGTTGAAATTCTTAAAATGGAACGGATAGTAGATCAGATCGATGGCGTACTGACAGCCCACGCCCAGCACCACGTAGAAAAGGTCAGTGGGTCGCGCCCGCCACTGATCGGGCAGGGCGCGCAGTCTGGCGCGCGCGCTGGCAAAGTAAATGGCCGATCCAAAGCCGCACCACAGTCCCACCAGACCCAGCGCATTGGACCACCACGGCGGGACGCGGGCCTTGGAAAGGGCTTGAAAGCCCCCCGGGAAGTGGGCGAGTTGGGCGCCCAGCGCGACGAGCAAACTGGCGACAACCTCGCCCACGAGAAACCCGATGAGACAACCCATCAAGATTGGTCCCACTCGAATTCGGTCGGTAGATTCCTTGGCGATCGGAGAGCTCACTGACTCTTACGCTAACAAGTGGGGAGTTTTGCACAGGCTGCGAGTCTCACTGTCGCGGTAGGCGCTTAGATTGTTAGTCGTGAGTACTCCAGACAACGAGAAGCCCGGGGCCAACAAGTACATGCCCAGCTTCAAGCGGCCCGTCACGCCCGATTCGCGCCGGCGCATGATCACCATTGCCCTGGTGTTGTTCGTGCTGGGAATCCTGCTCATTCCTTCGCTCTTTTCACACAAGAGTGTCAAGACCATCTCTTACTCGACCCTGATTCACGACGCCCGCAAACAAGAGGTCGTGTCAGGCAGTATCAGCAACGCCAGTGGCATCATCACCGGACAATTGAGCGACGGCACGAATTACAGCTCCAACGGTCCGGTGCCGGTGCTCTCCAACGAAGTCAACCTGTTGCGCACGAACAATGTCAACGTCACCTTCGCCAATCCCTCGAGCATCCTCGCCGCGTTCCTGCCCTACCTCATCTGGATCCTCATCTTCGCCGGCTTCATGTTCTACGCGAGCCGCCAGGCCCGCGGCCAGATGAACGGCATGATGTCGGTCGGACGCTCCAAGGCCAAGCAGTTCAATCAGGACAAGACGACCACCACCTTCGCCGACGTGGCCGGTTACCTCGGGGTCAAGCAAGAGATCAGCGAGGTCGTCGAGTTCTTGAAATCCCCGGGACGGTATAAGGACATCGGGGCCCTGATACCCAAGGGCATCTTGCTGGTCGGTCCGCCCGGTACTGGCAAAACAATGCTCGCTCGCGCCGTGGCCGGTGAAGCGGGCGTGCCGTTCTTCTCGGTGTCGGGATCGGACTTCATGGAGATGTTCGT
>PLXU01000084.1 GCA_003151555.1 Acidimicrobiaceae bacterium
CCATGAGCATGGCCGTGGAGAACCAGATTTGCCCTCGCCACATCGTGCCGATCCAGTTGAACATCTTGATTCCCGTGGGCACCGCGATCATGAGGCTCATGATCGCGAAGAAGGGCAGCAGCACGACGCCCGTCGTGTACATGTGGTGAGCCCACACCCCGAGCGAGAGCGCGGCGATGCTGAGGGTCGCGAAGATCATTCCCTTGTAGCCGAACACGGGCTTGCGCGAGAAGACGGCGATGATTTCGGTGACCATGCCGAAGAACGGCAGGGCCAATATATAGACCTCCGGGTGGCCCCAGAACCAGAAAATGTGTTGCCAGAGCACGGGCACGCCACCTCCCGCCACGGAGAAGATATGGGTGCCGAAATGGCGGTCGCAGTACAGCATGATCAGCCCCGCGGTCAAGACCGGGAACGCCAGCAAAATGAGGATTGCCGTGACCAGCATGTTCCAGGTGAAGATCGGCATTCGGAACATGGTCATGCCCGGAGCGCGCAGGTAGAAGATCGTGGCGCAGAGGTTGACGCCGGTGAAGATCGCCGAGAAACCCGTGAGCAACAGTCCGCCAATCCACAGGTCGGCCCCCGCGCCGGGCGTATTCAGCGAGTTCGACAGGGGCGCGTAGGCCACCCAGCCGAAGCTGGCCGCCCCGCCGGCCGTGAAGAAGCCCGACAGCAAGGTGAGCGACCCGAAGAGGTAGAGCCAGTAGGAGAGAGCGTTGAGACGGGGAAAGGCCATGTCCGGCGCACCGATTTGCAGCGGCACGATGATGTTGGCCAAGGCACCGAACGCGAAGGGACCGGCGAAGAGGTAGATCATGACCGAGCCGTGCATGGTGAAGAGCTCGTTGTACTGGTCCAGGGAGACCAGGTGGGCGTTGGGCGAGGAGAGTTGCGCGCGGATCACTTCAGCGAAGAAGCCGCCAATGACCATCATGATGACCGACGTCACCGTGTAGGACATGCCGATGACCTTGTGGTCGGTGCTGGTCAACCAATTGAGGATGCCGGTCGGGCCGTGATGCTCCTCGTGGGGAGGCTCGGCAACTTCGACGGGACGGGGTATGACGACGGTCATTAGTTGTCACCCTTGCTTGAGGTTGGCTTGGACGGCACTATCGATGAGATCTGCTGCTTGGTGGCGACGCCCGCGGCCTTGGCGGCGCTGGCGGCGGTCGGGTTGTCGTAGCTGGCGAGCCACGCCTGGTACTGGTCGGGCGTGACCACTCTGACCCGGAACCACATCAGTGAGTGGTAGAGGCCACAGAGTTGCGTGCACTGGCCAAAGAAGGTGCCCGTGTTCACCGCTCGAATCGTGAACTGGTTGAGTACGCCGGGCAGGGCGTAGCGCGAGAAGTCAAAGGCGTGCACGTAGAAGCCGTGAATGACGTCCGATGAGCGCAGGTTGATGTGGATGTCGGTGTTCACCGGTATCACCATTTCGGGTTCCTGAGTGGTCTGGCCGTACACGAGGGCGTTGGAACCAGGGTACGTGAATTTCCAGCCCCACTGGAAGGCCAACACGTCAACCGTGACGTTGGTCTTGGGGTTGGCGGTCTCCTTATTCTCGACAATGAGGGTCGCGGCGAAGAGACCGAAGACTATGAGAATCGGCACGACGGTGTAGAGCCACTCGAGGGGGAGGTGGTACTGGGACTGCTTGGGTATCTCGTCACTCTTGCGGCCATAGCGAAGGACGGCCCACACGATCAGCAACAACGTAAATCCGCCGACGATGATGGCGGCGATCGAGAAACCCTGCCAGAGGTGAAACACCGATCGCGAACTGGTGGTGACGCCGGAGCTGGCGCCGAACGATGGCACGGTACATCCCGACAGGGCGAGGGCCGTAATGGGCAGCACGAAGGCACGGCGAATACGACGCCACCGGCGTGCACGATCCGTCGAACCCTGGGGGGGCAGGGCGGGCAATTCCACTTCACGACCATACTCAACTGCGGGGCCGCACGTCATTTCATGGTGTGAACGCGCCAATAACTATCGTTGCCTAGAGCGGGAAGTCGCCTCGGGTCTCAAGTGCCGGGCGTCCGCGAGCGTCCGCGAGGCAGGGTCGCCCGGCCAGTTCGGCGACCCTCAACGAGGATTACTTATCCGTCTCGGGCGTTTTTGGGTCGGTGACGTCGGTGGCCTTGGTGTTTGACTCGTCGGTGGTCTTGTTCGACTTCATTCCCTTTTCGAACTCGTTCTTGGCCTGGCCCAGGTTGCGGGCCAGCTTGGGAATGGCCGCGCCACCGAATATCAACACTGCGATCACGATCACAACAATGAGAATGTCGGGACCCATAATATCGCTTAACATCACGGTTTTCTCCTTTGACGTCCTTACCAACAGAGTAGTCCGGTGGCGCCTCCCGCCACCCGCGGCCCCAAATCCGCCCGGTGGCGGTAGTGCGCAAGAATTGACGGATGGCGCCACTGCCTCGCACTACTGTCCGTGACGCCCTCAGCGTCTCGTTGACCGTCGGGGCCTACGGCGTTGCCTTCGGGGCGGCGAGCGTGGCGGCCGGATTCTCGGTGCTGCAGAGTTGCCTCTTCTCGCTCTTTACCTTCACCGGGGCCAGCCAGTTCGCGGCCATCGGGGTCGTGGCGTCCGGCGGTCCTGCCGCCAGCGCGATCGCGACCGCGGCGATGCTGGGCACGCGCAACGCGCTCTACGGAATTCAGATGGCGCCGTTGTTGCGCGTACGTGGACTCAAGCGCGTCGCCTCGGCGCACCTCACGATCGATGAGTCGACGGGTGTTGCGCTGTCCCAGGTGCCTCGGGGCGCCGAGGCCGTGCGCGTGGGATTCTGGGTGACCGGTGCCGGGGTGTTCGTATTTTGGAACCTCTTCACGTTGCTCGGCGCGTTGGGGGCCAAGGCCCTCGGCAATCCAGCGTCGTGGGGTCTGGACGCCGCCGTGCCGGCGGTCTTCCTCGGGCTGGTCTGGCCGCGCCTCGAGAACACGTTCCTGCGAGTCGTCGCGGTGACGTCAATGGTGTTCGCGATCGTGATCACCCCGTGGTTGCCGGCGGGACTGCCCATCATCGCGACGGCGCTCGTGGCGGTCGTGCTGGGATGGCGAACGCGATGAGCCCTTCAATGCGATGGCTCGTCCTCATCGCCACCAGTGTCCTATGTCTCGCCATCAAAATATTCGGTCACTACGTGCCGCAACGGTGGTTGGCGAACGCCCGGCTCCAGCGAATCAACGCGCTCATTCCCATTGCGTTGCTCAGCGCCCTGGTCGTGGCCGAGGGAGTGGTGCAAAAGACCCACGTGGTCCTAGACCACCGGCTGGCGGGTTTGGCGTTTGCTGTGGTGGCACTGCTGGCGAAGGCGCCCTTTCCTGTGGTCGTGGTGGGAGCGGCCGTGACTTCGGCGCTGGTGTATCACCTGCACTGAGAGATAGTGCCGCGAGGGCGTTACTTCGCCAGCCAGTTGGGCTCGCGTTTTTCGGCGAAGGCCACGGCCCCTTCATGCGCGTCCTCGCTTCGGATGATCGTCGCGAATTCCTTGTCACTAACGGGCCAGGCCTGCGCTTCAGTGAGTTCAAGGGCCTTGCGCATGACACGTTTTGACGCGCGCACCGCGAGGGGAGCGTTCTTGGCGATGCGCTCGGCGAGTGCGATGGCGGTCTTGAGCACCTGGTTGCCCGCTACGACGTGATTGACGAGGCCAAGTTCGTAGGCGCGCTGCGCGTCGATCGGCTCGGCGCTGAGGGCCATCTCGTAGGCCACGGCCAGGGGCACGCGCTTAGGCAATCGAATGAGTCCGCCTGCGCCGGCCACGAGTCCGCGCGAGGCTTCGGGGATGCCGAACTTGGCGTGGTCGGCCGCCACCACCATGTCACAGCTGATCAGAAGCTCGAAGCCACCGGCGAAGGCCGATCCGTTCGCGGCGGCAATGAGCGGCTTGGGAAAGTCGCGCATGGTCAGTCCACCGAATCCCTTGTCCGTGATCGGCAGTTCTCCCGCCGCGAAGGCCTTCAGGTCCATGCCCGCGGAGAAGGCCTTGTCGCCGGATCCGGTCAAGACCACCACCCAGACGTCGTCGTCGGCTTCGCAGGCGTCCAGCGCTTCGGACAGCGCTACGGCGGTGGCTCGATTGATCGCGTTGCGCGCGTCCGGTCGATTTATGGTCAGCAGTTCAATGTGTCCGCGTCGTTCGCGCAGTACTTCATTGGCCATGAGGACTCCTTTAGACGGCCCCAAAAGGGCACCGGTCGTGACGCTAGCGGAACGGTGTGCGCCACCTGCGAAACTTAGGGACGTGACTGATCAACCACGCCTGCTCGCCACCCTGGAGGGGTACGCCGTCGAGGGTGGTTTCGACCGGCCCCACGAGCCCACAACGTGTTACCGCCCGACGATCGCGCTCGGGCGACACGAAGGGCCGGGTGACGCGCAGGGATTGTGGCACGACTACGAGCGGGTCATCGACGTGGCTGCGACACTCGGGATCGACGGGTTGCGCATCAGCGTGGAGTGGGCCCGCGTTGAGCCGCGCCGCGGCCAGGTCGACGTGTCGGCGCTCGATCGCTACGCGCAGGTCGCGGAGCGCGCCCGGGCCCTCGGACTACAGGTGACGGTGTCGATCATTGACGCCGCGTGGCCGTCGTGGCTCGGCCTGGAGGCGTGGCTCTTGCCGTGGGTGGTTCCCTGCGCGCTGCTGCAGGCTCAGCGCGTGGTCACGCACCTCGATTCGGCTGCCGATCGGGTGATGGTGTTCACCGACCCGGACGGTCTCGTTTCCAATGGTTACCTCAACGCCATGGCTCCGCCGTGGCGGCGAGGGGCGAGCCACGACGCGGCTAGCGCCCGCACCCAGATCGAAGAGATCCTTCGCTTGGCGCGAGACGACGAGGTGGTCGGACCGAAGATGGTGGGTGAGACCAAGACGTTTGCGCTGGGCCTTAGATCCGAAGAGATCGAATGGGCCCGGGCGAGCAGCAAGGGCTGCGAAGAGATCTACCTGCGTTCGCTCGTCAAAGGTGACGGTCCGACCGCCGCCGCGACCGCACTATTGGTACGCCACGACAACGAGTGGTCGGTCTCGACGGCGTCGCAGCAGTTGCGAGCGTGGCGTTGAATCTACCTACTCGGAACTGCGTGATGCCTCGCGGCGCCTCTTGTGGAAGTAGAGCGCGGCCACCAAAACCAGCATGGCCACGAGTACGGCAATGCCGACCCAACTGGCGGATTTTTCAATCTGCTTGAGGGCTCCGCCCGCGAAGTAGCCGAGCAGGCAGAACCCCACGCCCCAGAGCAGCGCGCTGAGGGCATTGGCGATGAAGAACCGTCGAAAATCCATCTTGCTCATGCCGGCGAGGGCGGGCATCACGGCGCGAAAAAAGGCGGTGAACCTTCCCACAAACACGTAGGTCGCTCCGCGCCGGCGCAGACCGTCCAGGGCCGCATCGAGCGCTGCTCGGCGTCGGCGGATGAGGGGCAACTCAAGGAGCCGGTCACCGTAGCGAGCACCGATTGCGTAACCCACGCACTGACCAAGGGCCGCGGCGATGACTACGACCACACAGAGCACGCCAATATTGACCCGACCTTGGCTCGCCACGACGCCGGCCACGATCACCGCGGTTTCGCCGGGGAAGATGAAACCAAGGAACAGAGCAGTCTCGCCAAAGACGAGTAGCGCCACCAATCCGTAGACGGGCGCGGCGGCGAAGTGGTGAATCTTTTCGAGCAAGAACGAGAGGATGGTGGCGCTGGCCATGTCTCCATTGTTGTTGATAAATCCAATGAACTGAGCCGCAAACCGATAATGGTGTCGCTCTGGCAGAATAGGACGATGGTCCAGTCCCTGCGAGGTGATCGCACTCGCGCGAACGAACGCCGGCTACCTTTCCACGCGCCGGTGCGGGCCTGGGTACTTTCGGAGTGGGCTCTCCTACCGCTGCGGGTCTTTTTGGGCGTCACTTTTCTCTTCGCCGGGCTGCAAAAACTGTCCAATCCCGCCTTCTTCAGCGTTAAGAGCCCCAACGGCATTCATGCCCAGATGCTCGGCGCCTCTCGATTCAGCCCTCTTCACTCACTACTGGTTCACCTCGTGAACTCCTCGACACCCATCGGTTGGACAATTGCCTTCGCCGAACTCTTCATCGGCCTCGGTGCAATCTTTGGTCTTTGGACTCGTGTGGCGGCAGTCGGGGGAGCCCTACTTTCGTTCAGTTTCTTCTTGACGGTGAGCTATCACTCGTCGCCGTACTACACGGGTGCGGATATCGGGTTCTTCTTTGCGTGGTTACCCTTTGTCCTCTCGGGCAGTTCATCTCGCCTCTCGATTGACGCCGCGATTGCAGGTTTTGTTGCCAAGAGGGAGGGCACTGCTCGTCGCGAATTCGTCGCAATCGACTTTGTCCAAGTGCAACGCATGTGTGGCAACTTCAGCGACAACAAGTGCGCGGCGCGCGACTACTTAGCCTGCGACGCGGCAGT
This sequence comes from Acidimicrobiaceae bacterium, assembly GCA_003151555.1. Lineage (GTDB taxonomy): Bacteria > Actinomycetota > Acidimicrobiia > Acidimicrobiales > RAAP-2 > RAAP-2. Next base: position 6,458 of record PLXU01000084.1, read on the forward strand.
TTGTCCGGTGCTGCTTGGCGATCGGGCCCCCCTCATCAATCGCTCCGCGATCGATTCACTCGATCGCCGCACGCTCGTAGTGGGTGGCGTGTCGGCGGCGTCGGCCGCCGTCGCGGCAGTTCTCTTCGGCTCGGCCGTCGCGGCCACCGGAAAGCTGATTGGTGCGACGCCGCCGTCGTCGTCAATGGGCGAACTCACCCTGAGTGGCGCGACCACTCCCACGACGTCCACCGGGGCGTCGTACACCGGCTCGCTCTTGGGTCCGGCGACGAAGATTCCCATGGGTAGACCAGCGGTGTTCACCATTCCAACGTCCGGCGACCCGGGCATCATCTTTCATGAAAAGGAAAGTGAATTCCTTGGCTACGACACGGTGTGTCCACATCAGGGTTGCACGGTGGGCTACTCGCCGGCCACGAACCTGCTGGTGTGTCCCTGTCACGGTTCCCAGTTTCTAGTGAGCACCGGCGCGGTGATCAGTGGCCCCGCGCCCCGCGGTCTGCTCAAACTGGACGTGGTCGAAGAGCCCGATGGGAACCTCTATCTCAAATGAGTGACGAACGACGCCGCGTACTCGTCATCGAAGACGACCATGATCTCGCGAGAGCGATCGCGGACCTGTTAGTTGACGAGGGTTTCTCGGTCGAACAGCGCTACGATGGCCAATCCGGTTACGAGGCGGCCCGCAGTGGCAACTTCGACGTCATAGTGCTCGACGTCATGCTGCCCAAGCGCAACGGCTTCAGCGTCTGCCTCGACCTTCGTAGCGCCGGGGTGCAAACGCCGCTGCTGATGCTGACGGCCAAAGACGGAGAGCTGGACGAAGTCGAGGGACTCGACGTGGGCGCCGACGATTTTCTGCATAAGCCCTTCGAGCGATCCATTCTCATTGCTCGCATCCACGCACTGCTTCGCCGACAAGCCCTCGGACGGCCTCAGCACTTGATCGTGGGTTCCGTTTCCCTGGACCCATTGCATCGCCAGGTGATGTCGAGCGAACGTAACGTCACGCTGACACCCCGTGAGTTCGCGCTGCTCGAGTATCTAATGAGCAACGCGGGAGAGTCGCTCGCCAAGAGCGAGATTCTCCTTGCGGTTTGGGGAAGTGAATTTGATGGCGATCCCAACATCGTCGAGGTTTATATTGGCTACTTACGCCGAAAGATTGACCTCGCCGGGACACCGTCGATTATTCACACGGTGCGCGGTGTTGGCTACAGCGCCCACGAGCCCTAATGGAGCGCCGGCGCCGACTCTCGATTCGAGCCCGCTTGACGCTGTTCTTCGTAATGGCCATCGCGTTGGTACTGGCGTTTACTGGCTTTACGCTGGTCCACCTGGTGCACCGTTCGCTGACGTCCGGTGCGGCGAATCAAATTCAGGTCGAGATGGCGATGACCCAGACACATCTCGCGACGACGGCGATGCCCAAGAACGGCGAGATCGTCCTGCCGATGCAGGGCGACGTCGTGATACAGGTCACCAACCTTCAGGGCACCGAGGTTTGGGCCGCCAGTACCGCGATCGCCAATGTTCCGGTACTGGCCCACCCCAAGACAGATTTTGCTTCGAGCGATGGACTTACGCTGAAACCGATCAGGGACAGCGCTACGTCGGGCACGTTGTCGCAGATCGATCAGGGCCAGGTGCAGACGATTACCACGACCCGTGGTCGTGCATTGATTTACGGCTACGTGTACGGGGGGTCAATTGCCCACAGCAATACCGTGCTGATGGCCAGTGTGGCGACGTCATTTCCGCTGTTGCTGGTCATTTCCGGCGGCCTGGTCTGGTTGGGGCTGGGACTGGCCCTGGCACCCATCGAAGCAATTCGTCGAAGAGTGGCGGCGATCGCCGCCGAAGACCTCTCCCAACGGGTCCCCTTGACTGGCGGCGACGACGAAATTGCCCGCATGGCCCGGACGTTGAACGCCATGCTTGATCGCTTGGAGTCGTCATCAAAGATTCAACAGGAGTTCGTCTCGAACGCCAGTCATGAACTGCGTAGTCCGCTCACGACGCTCTTAGCGACGGTGGAACGCGCGGCCAACGACCGGGCCAACACCGACTGGGTTGAGGTAACCGACACCATCGTGCGCGAGGGGCGTCGACTCGACGTAATCATCGACGGACTCTTTTGGTTGGCTCGTCACGACGAAAACCAGATTGAGGCCGAACGAGTTGACGTCGATCTGGACGACCTGCTTTTCGAAGAGTCTCAGCGAGTTCGTGCGAACAGCGGATTGTACGTCGACACCTCGGCGGTTCAACCGACCAGGGTGGTGGGTGATCCAGCGATGTTGAAACGCATGATTCGTAACGTCGTTGACAATGCGACGCGTTACGCGTCGAGAGAGTTGCAATTTGCTTCCCACTACGAAGAGACCTTCGCCATCGTGAACATTGGCGATGATGGCGAAGGCGTCGACGTGAGCCAAAGCGAACGGCTCTTCGAGCGGTTCGTGCGGTCCGATCCGGCGCGAAGCCGTACTTCGGGTGGTACGGGATTGGGACTATCGATTGTCACGGAGATTGTGACCCAACATGGGGGCGCGGCGCGCTTTCTTCCAGTTCGTCAGGGCACGATGATGGAACTCCGTATTCCGGTTGAAGTCCAGCACCATTAGCGCGGCGCATCGCGCGAACGCAGCCGGACATAGAGTCATCCCAATGGACACAATCGAACTTTCCGACGTGACGGCGACTCCCATTCAGGTGGTGGGGATGAGTTTCTACTTCGATCCCGGCACCGTCGCGCTCGCCGGGGAACAGGGTCTGCATCGGTTCCAGTTCTACGGGTTGGGCCGTGGTGGCGTGCTCGGCGACGTCGACCGACAAGTCGTCGAGAGGGCATTCACCTTCTTTCATCCGGCCACCTATGAATTCATTTGGGACGGCGCGCGCTTAAAGGCCGATCCGGCCCTGACGGCGAGCGCCTACTTGCAGGCGGCCTACGAGTTCGCGGACCGAACTTTTGGCGCCATTCCCGTTGAGGTACTGGCTCGCTACGCTGCCGCGGCGCACAAGGTAGCCGGGGCGGTCGAGAGCGGACACCACCTGCTGGTCGACGGCTATCGCCAGTATCGCGTGCCCGAGAGTGCGGTGCACGCGGCCTACCTGGGGGCAATCTTGATGCGTGAGTTGCGCGGCTGCGTGCACATTGACGCCGTGGCTTCCGTGGGACTCACGCCGCTCGAGGCCTGCTACCTCCAGGCACCGGAGACGTTTAAGTCCCACGGTTACAAGGACGCCGACGTTCCGCGCGTGACCCCCGATCTCGTTGAGAAGAAGGCCGATGCGGAGACAATCACGAACGCCATGATGGCCGACTGTTTTAGTGTGCTGAGTGACGACGAGCGCCAGGATCTCCGCGACGGCGCGCTCGCCATGTTCGACGCGCTGGGTCACCCGGTCGCTGTGACGGAATAGAGAGCCGTGGCCATACCACTCCGCCTGCGTCTGCCGCGCAATCCGTTGCTGACAGTACTGGCGACCGCGGCGCTGGTCGAGACGGCGTGGACCATTTACATCGCGTGGCGATTGCCCCGTCACTACGTGGCCAATCACTGGGACCTGGCCTGGGTTGGACTTGACGTCGCGCAGGTCATCATGTTGTTGCTGGCGGCCTGGGCGGCGTGGCGCGGTCGTGCGTTGCTCATCCTCTTCGCCACCGCCGCCGGGACATTGTTGTTGGTTGACGCGTGGTTTGACGTGACGACGGCGCGCAACGGCGGCTTTGCCCAAAGCGGGCTGTTCGCCCTACTCATCGAGGTTCCGGCGGCGGTAGCCCTGTTTTTGATCACGTGGCGAACCATCAAGGAATTGGCCAATTCAATCTTTGTCGCCGACGAAGTGAGAGGGGTGCCGATTCGAAAGATCCGTTTCGCGCGGCGCGAGAGGGCCGAAAAGAGTTCGCAACCGTAGTTGGCCACGGCGTTGCCCGCGCCCTATTCGAAGTGGACGCCTTCGAGGTCCAGTAGGAACCGCTTTACTTTCTCGCCGCCGCCGTACCCGCCGAGACCGGACTTGGCGACCACGCGGTGGCAGGGAACGATGATGGGCCAGGGATTCACGTGGTTGGCGTTGCCAACGGCGCGTACCGCTGCGGGTCGCTTTACCGCCGCCGCGACATCACCGTACGTTCTCACCTCCCCGAAGGGAATCTCACTCAGCGCGTTCCACACGTCGTGCTGAAATGCGGTCGCGCTCACCGTGGCCAGTGGGACTCGGAAATTCCTTCGTCGGCCGCTGAAATACTCGTGCAACTGCTGTGTGGCGATGGCAACGGCAGCGGGTGGCGTTCCGACGGACTCCTGCGCCTGTTCGTGGGGCAGATAAATACGGGTCACGGCGTGACCGTCGCCCTCGACCCCCCAGGTACCAATCGCGCAAGCGACGTTCGCACGAAAAAGGTCCATGTCGCAGGTCTAGCCGGTGTACCGTCACCACCATGACACAACTCACCGCGTGCAACGGCGAAGTTGAGCTTTCGGTGCAGGTGCACGGTGAGGGGCCGACGCTGCTCTTGTTGCACGGCTGGCCCGATACGGGTGAACTCTGGAGTGAGGTCGCGCCTGACCTCGTGGCGGGCGGTTACCGCGTGGCCGCCCCAGACCTGCGAGGTTGCGGCCTCAGTTCCAAGCCGGTTGAGACGTCGAGTTACCAGATGCATCACCTGATCAAGGACGTCGAGTGCATCATCGACGCCCTGGACGTCGAGCGCGTGACGCTGATCGGACACGATTGGGGAGCGGCGCTCGCCTGGGCCGCCACGTCGCGACTACCGCACCGGATCAACGCACTCGTTGCGCTATCGGTCGGTCACCCCACTGCCTTTTACGGTGCCGGCATCGCCCAACAGATGCGAAGTTGGTACATGTTGCTCTTCTCGCAGGAGGGACTCGGCGAGGCGTTCTTGCGAAAGAACGACTACGAGGCCATCCGTGGCTGGGCCGCTCATCCACGTGCACAGGCAATCATCGAGGAACTTGAGCGCGACGGCCAGATGTCCGCCCACCTGCGCTGGTACCGGGCCAACGCGCCCATGGACTCCTTTGTCGTTGACCCCCCGGTACTGGCGCCGATACTCGCACCGGTGCTCGGGTTATGGTCCAGCGGCGACGGAGCGCTCACCGAGCGCCAGATGAAACACTCCCGGGAGTTCTGCGCCAATGGCTTCACCTACGTGCGTCTGGACGGTATCGGACATTGGGTGCCGCTCGAGGCCCCGCACGAACTTTCGAGAGAGATTTTGACGTTCCTTCGCCCTAGCAAAGAGCCCTCGTGACAAAGGTCCCTAAATTTGGCTGCTAGAACGGTGGGATGCAAAAAATTGCTCTCTATAGAGAGTCACGCGTGGGAGAGACACGGGTCGCATTAACACCCGACGCCGTAAAGACTCTGGTGGGCGACGGCTGGCAAGTCGTGGTTCAGCGCGACGCCGGCCAACGAGCTCACTTCACTGACGAGGCCTATCAGACCGTGGGGGCCTCGATTGAAGACTCCCCGTCGGGCGACGTCAATTTGCGCGTCAATCCGCCAACCATTGAAGAGGCCCAGCGGCTGCCCGAGGGTTCCGCGCACCTCTCGTTCCTCTCGCCGCTACTCGTTCAGGACGTTGTTAAGGCGCTTAACGATCGGCGTATCACGATCCTTTCCTTCGACCTCGTGCCGCGGATCTCTCGCGCGCAGTACATGGACGCTCTCTCGTCGCAGGCAACGGTGTCGGGCTATCGCGCGGCCCTGGCCGGCGCGACAAATTTCGACCGCTTTTACCCCCTGCTCACCACTGCGGCCGGCACGATTCGCCCGGCCAAGGTCTTGGTCATGGGTGTGGGCGTCGCCGGCCTACAGGCCATCGCCACGTCCAAGCGACTGGGCGCCAAGGTGCGCGCCTATGACGTGCGATCGGCCGCCAAGGAAGAGGCCGAGTCGGCCGGGGCCGTCTTCGTCAAGCTCGGCGTCACCGCCGACGCCGCGGGCGGCTACGCGCGTGAGCTGACGCCCGAAGAGACGGCCCAGCAGCAGGCGGCCCTGCTCAGCGAGGTCGCCAACGCCGACGTGGTCATCACCACCGCGGCGGTGCCCGGTCGCAAATCACCGATCCTGTTGACCGTCGCCATGGTCGAAGCGATGGGTGAGGGCGCCCTGGTCATCGACATGGCGGCCGACGGCGGTGGCAACTGTGAACTGACCAAGGTCGGCGAAGTGGTGGAACACCAGGGCGTGCGCGTCGTGGGACTGGCCAATCCGCCGGCCCAGATGGGCGCGTCGGCGAGTTTCATGTACGCCAACAACGTCCTCAAACTCTTCGGCCTCTTTGGCGCCAAGGGCCAGTTCAACCCCGATTGGAACGACGAAATAGTCATCGGCGTTACCGTGGCGCGCAACGGCGACGTCAACCACGCGCTCACGGCCGATGCGCTCGGCGTGCCTCACGTCGCGATCACGCCCGAAGTGAAGGAGAATGACTAATGGGTAACGTCCTGCTGCAGTACGCGACGGTCTTGGTGCTCACCATCTTCGTGGGCACCGAAATTATTGCCAAGGTGCCCAGCATCTTGCACACGCCGCTGATGAGCGGTTCGAACGCGATTCACGGCGTCATCCTGGTTGGTTCGATGCTCATCCTGGGTGCGGCCAACACCAACCTGGAGATGGTGCTCGGTTTCCTGGCGGTCATCCTGGGAACCCTCAACGTCGTCGGCGGCTTCGTGGTGACCGACCGCATGCTCGAGATGTTCAAGGCCAAGCCCACCGTGCGCAAGGAAAAGTCCGACGAGGTGGCTGAGTGAGTCGCGAAACGCTGATTGACCTCATCTATCTTGTCTCGGCGACGACATTCCTCTTCGCCCTGAAGGGCCTGGGCAGTCCCAAGCACGCGCGCCGAGGCAACATGGTGGCCGCCTCGGGCATGTTGCTGGCGGTGGTGGCGACCTTCTTCAAGTACGTGGATGGTCACTCCTTGCATCACGTGTGGCTGATCCTGCTCGGCATCTTCATCGGCACGATCGTGGCGGTGCCGGTGGCGCGCTTCGTCAAGATGACCGCCATGCCGCAGTTGGTGGCGATCTTTAATGGCGTGGGTGGTGGTGCCGCGGCGCTCGTGTCGATCACCGAGTTCGTGCACATCAAGTCCACGCACCCGGCGACTTACGTGACCCTCGAAGTGCTGCTGGGCGTCTTGATCGGCACCGTGTCGTTCTCCGGATCGTCCATTGCCTTCGCCAAGCTGCAAGAACTGATGACCGGTCGACCGGTCACCTACCCCGGCCAGCAGATCATCAACGGGGTTGTGGGGGTGGGCGCGCTGGTCTTGATGATCACCATTCTGGTGACCGGGTCGACGGTCCTGCTATGGGTACTGCTGGCCCTGGCGGTCGTCCTGGGCGTTGCCTTCGTGTTGCCGATCGGCGGCGCCGACGTGCCGGTACTCATCTCACTACTTAATGCCTTCACTGGACTGGCCGTAGCGGCCTCGGGCTTCACGCTCGGAACGAACCTGATGATCGTCGCCGGAACCCTGGTCGGGGAGTCGGGTAATATGCTCACTCGCTTGATGAGCGCCGCCATGGGACGGAGCCTTTCCAACGAGCTCTTA
>PLXU01000064.1 GCA_003151555.1 Acidimicrobiaceae bacterium
CGGCGATGCTCGAGCTGTTCCCGGACAACGAGCCCCTGGAGCGCTGGATCCGGCAGGCGCGCGAGAAGGTCGCCTTCCAGGGGCTGCCGGCGCGGATCTGCTGGCTCGGTTACGGAGAGCGCGACCGCGCGGGTCTGGCCTTTAACGAACTGGTCAGGTCGGGCGAGGTGTCGGCCCCGATCGTGATCGGCCGCGACCACCTCGACGCCGGCTCGGTGGCCTCGCCGTACCGCGAAACCGAGTCGATGCTCGACGGCTCGGACGCCATTGCCGACTGGCCGCTGCTCAACGCGATGCTCAACACCGCCTCGGGCGCGTCGTGGGTCTCCATCCATCACGGCGGCGGCGTGGGCATCGGACGATCGATTCACGCGGGCCAGGTCTGCGTCGCCGACGGCACCGACCTGGCGGCAGAGAAGTTGGCTCGCGTGCTGCGCAATGACCCCGGCACCGGCATCATTCGTCACGTGGACGCAGGTTACGACCTGGCCGACGACGCCGCTCGCGAGCGCGGCGTGCGGATACCCATGCGCGAGGGCTAGATGACCACGCGGGTGCTGGTCAACATCGGCGAGCTGACGACCAACGATCCCGCGTGCGGCGACGGGTCGGTGATGGGCCGGATGCACGACGCCGCGATGGTGCTCGACGAGGGTCAGGTGTTGTGGATCGGAGCGAACGCCGATGCTCCGGCGGGCGACGAGGTGATCGACGTCGACGGGGCCGCGGTGGTGCCCGGCTTCGTTGATTCGCACACCCACCTCGTCTTCGCCGGTGAGCGAAGCGAAGAATTCGAAGCGCGCATGGCCGGCCAGCGCTACGACGGCGGGGGAATACAACGCACCGTGTCGGCCACGCGGGGGGCCACGTCGGACGAACTGCGCCGGGCCATGGCCACGCGGGCGCGGGCCCTGCGCGCAAGCGGCGTCACCACCATGGAGGTCAAGTCGGGCTACGAGCTCACGGTGGAGGGCGAAGTGCGGCTTCTGGGCATCGCGGGGGAGTTCAGCGACGAAGTGACGTTCCTCGGCGCGCACGCGGTGCCATCAGAGTTCGCGCACGACCGCGACGGCTACGTGGACCTCGTCGCCGGCGCGATGCTGGAGCGCTGTGCACCTAACGCCAAGTGGGCCGACGTCTTCTGCGACGAAGGGGCCTTTCACGTGGACGAAGCGCGACGGATCTTGCTGGCCGCCCGCGAGGCGGGCCTTCAACTGCGACTGCACGCCAATCAGTTGGGCGACAGCGGTGGGGTGGCGCTCGGCGTCGAGTTAGACGTGGCCAGCGTCGATCACTGCACGCACGTCAACGACGCCGACCTCGACGCATTGGCCTCGTGCGACACCGTCGCCACGTTGCTGCCCGGCGCGGAGTTCTCGACCCGCTCGGCCTACTCGTCGGGCCGTCGCTTCCTCGACGCCGGCGTGACCGTGGCGCTGGCCACCGATTGCAATCCCGGTACGTCCTACATCACCAACATGGCCCTGGTGATCGCCCTCGCGGTGCGCGAGATGTCCATGAGCGTGGACGAGGCGCTCTGGGCGGCGACCCGTGGCGGCGCCACGGCGTTGCGTCGTGATGATATCGGTCGACTGAGCGTGGGCTCGCGAGCTGACCTGTTGGTCCTGGACGGGCCAAGGGCGGCCCACCTGGCCTACCGTCCCGGCGGGGCGGTGGTCGCCAAGGTGCTGCGCGCGCGTCGCTGAAGGTTGAGAAGAGCCACTTGTCGGGACCTTTAGAATGTAGGTATGCCCACCCCCAAAGTCCCCGTTGATCTGCCGACGACATTTGGCGCACTGCGCGCCAGCGGCTACGAACCCAAGTCCGTGCGCGAAGAGTTGCGCCTGAATCTAGAGCAGCGTCTGGCGCAGGGTCAACCAATCACCTCGTCGGTGCTCGGCTACGAGGACTCGGTGCTGCCCCAACTCGAGACGGCGTTGCTGGCCGGACACGACATCATCCTGCTGGGCGAGCGCGGCCAGGCCAAGAGCCGGATGATCCGCTCGCTGGTCGAACTGCTCGACGAGTGGCTGCCCATTGTCGAGGGATCCGAAGTGAGAGACGATCCCTACGCGCCAATCTCGGCCTTCGCCATCGCGGTGCTCGAAGAGCAAGGCGACCTGACCCCGATCAGCTGGCTGCACCGCAGCCAGCGCTTCGCCGAGAAGTTGGCCTCGCCCGATACCTCCATGGCCGACCTCATCGGCGAAGTGGACCCCATCAAGGTCGCCGGCGGGCTCTACCTCGACGACCCCCGGGCGCTCTCCTACGGCCTCGTGCCCAAGTCGAACCGGGGCATCTTCGCCATGAACGAGCTGCCGGACCTTTCGGAGCGTATTCAGGTGGGACTGCTCAACGTGCTCGAAGAGCGCGACGTGCAGATCCGCGGGCACCTGGTGCGCCTCGACCTCGACATCCTGGTGGTGGCGACCGCCAACCCCGAGGACTACACCAATCGCGGCCGGCTCATCACGCCCTTGAAGGACCGTTTCGGATCGCAGATCCGCACGCACTACCCCTACGAGATCATCACCGAGATCGCCATTGTCCACCAGGAGGCGAAACTGCCCGTCACGCCCAAGCCCATCACGGTGCCGTGGTTCATCGACGACATCGTGGTGCGCGTCAGCCACGTCGCGCGCAAGAGCCACGTCGTGAGCCAGCACTCCGGCGTCTCGGTTCGCCTATCCATCGCGAACTACGAAACAGTGATCGCCAACGCCCTGCGTCGCACGTTGCGCACCAATGATCACGCCGTCGTGCCGCGCGTCAGCGACTTGAGCGCCATGGTGCAGTCAACCCAGGGCAAGATCGAATTCGACTCGATGGACGACAGTGACTCCGACCAGATCATCGCGGCACTCGTGTCGCTGGCGGTGCGTCAATGCTTCGCCGAGCACGTGTTGCTCGAGGAGGGTCCCGAGATCGTCGAGGCCTTCAACGATGAGGTGCTGGTGCACACCGGTGACGACCTCGCCGACCAGAGTTACCTCGACGTGCTGGCCGCCATGCCGGCCCTGGACGCGCCGGTGCGCCGCATCGCCGGGCCCGACGCCAACGACGGTGAGTTGGCCGCGGCCATTGAATTTGTGCTCGAGGGTCTCTACCTCACCAAGCGACTCGCGAAGGATGCGTCGGGGGCGCGAGCGCTCTATCGCGCGAGGAATCGTTAGTGCCCGTTCGCTACGGCTTCCGTCGATTTGGTGAGGACGACGACTTTGACGACCTCGACGCCGAAGAGCTGCTGCGACTGCTGACCGACGACTACCTCGAGAGCGGTGACCTCGACGACGCAATGGAGCGCCTGCTGCGCGAGGGATTTGTATCGCCCGACGGAAAACGCAACGAGGGACTGCGCGAACTGCTCGAGCGCACCCGGGCCAAGCGCCGCGAACTGGAACGTCAGGCCGATCCCGACGGCGAGATGCAGCGCTACCGCGAGTGGCTCGAAGAGATCGAGGCCCTGGAGTCGGGCGAGCTCGACCAACTGTTGGCCGACGCGGAGGGTTCCGACGACGAACGGCGCAAGGAGGTGACGCGCGACTACGTCGAGCAGAAGTACATGCAGCGAAGTCTCATGAGTGACCGCCTGGCCGAACGGCTCAGCAACTATCAGCAATACGAATTTGTCTCCTCCGAGGCGCGCGAACAGTTCGAGCAGCTCTTGCAGGAGCTCCAGGAGGACGTGCTCAATACGTATTTTCAAAAGAGCAAGGAGTTCCTCAACGACCCCGACTCCGAAGAGTTGGCCCGTACCCGAGAGATGATGGACGCGCTCTCGACCATGATTGAACAGGACCGTCGCGGCGAGCCGCTCGATCCGAGCTTCGAGGACTTCATGGAGAAGTTTGGCGACTTCTTTCCCGGTGCGCAGAGTCTCGAGGACGTGGTGCGCGCCATGGCCGAACGGGCCGCCGCCGCCGAGGCGATGTTCAACTCGCTCTCGGGCGAACAGCAGGGCGAACTGCGCTCGCTCTTCGACAAGATGATGCAGAACATGGAACTGGACTTCGCGCTGCATCGACTCGTGTCGAACCTACGCCAAGCCACCCCGGACATTGATTGGAATCGGGCCCATCGCATGCGCGGCAGCGATCCCTCCTCCTTTGCCCAATCGGCCTCCGTGGCCGAACAGTTGGGCGAACTGCGCGGTTTGGAGCAGTTCCTGGGCCAGGGCAACGCGGCCCAGGGTCTGCCCGAAGTGGACGTGGAGTCCGTTCGGCGCAACCTCGGCACCGACGCGGCCCAGCACGTGGTTCGCCTGCAGAAGGCGTTAAAGGCCCTAAAGGACCAGGGTTTCATCGACCGCCAAGGCGGCCAGCTGACCTTGAGCGCCAAGGGCGTGCGCCAGATTGGCCAACAGGCCCTGAAGGACCTCTTCGCCCAGTTACGCAATTCGCCCGCGTTGGGCGCGCACCGCGAGTCAACCGTGGCCCGCGGCGGCGACCGAGAGGAGACCTCCAAGGCGTGGGAGCCCGGCGAGCCTTTCGCCCTGCACATTCCCCAAACCCTGCGCAACGCGGTCTTTCGTCAGGGTCCCGGCACGCCGGTGCGGCTGCACCCCGATGACTTCGCCGTCGAGGAGTACGAGGCCACCAGGCGCTCGGCGACCGTCTTCGCGATCGACCTGTCGCTCTCCATGGCCATGCGCTCGAATTTGGTGCCCGCCAAGAAGATGGTGCTGGCCCTCACCCAGTTGATTCGCTCGAAGTTCCCGCGCGACTTCTGCGCGGTGGTGGGATTCGGCGAGACGGCCCAGGAGTTGCGCGTCGAGGACATACCGGCGTTGAGCATCGATTACGCCTACGGCACCAACCTCCAGCACGCCCTGGCCCTCAGCCGCCACCTCATGCGCAACGAACGCGGGGAGCGTCAGATCGTGGTGGTGACCGATGGCGAGCCGACGGCCCACCTGATGGACAACGGCGAGCCGTTCTTCTCCTGGCCGCCGGTTCGCGAGACCCTGGAAAAGACCATGGCCGAGGTGCTGCGTTGCACCAAGGCCGGCATCAAGATCAATATTTTTGCCCTGGACATCGAACGCAGCCAGTTTCCCTTCGTTGAACAGATCGCCCGAGTCAACGGTGGCCGAGCGTTTTACACGTCAATCGACGAATTGGGCAGCTACGCGTTGGACGATTTTGTTCGCCACCGTCGCGCCAGTTAGCGCCACGACGTAATCCCTATTTATCAGGGATTTTAATAATTGCATTTGCTTTTTCCGCCAAACCCCGCAACAATGACACCGTTGTAATTACAGCGTTGACGTACGTCAGCGCCGGGAGGGAATACAACATGGCATTCGTTGAAATATTGAGCGGTATGGAAGACCGAGGTTGGCAGTCGAGAGCGAACTGCATGGGTGTGGACCCCGATCTCTTTTTCCCCGAGCGGGGGGCCTCGACCAGAGAGGCCAAGGAAGTCTGCCGGGGTTGCGTCGCGCGCGAGGACTGCCTCGAATACGCCTTGGATAACGGAGAGAAATTCGGCATCTGGGGTGGCATGAGCGAACGCGAGCGCCGTCGCTTGCGCCGGGCCCGCGCTATCGAACGCCGCGCCCAGGCTGGCTAGTCACTCCTTGATCACCTAGCCGTGCCAGTTGAGGATGCGCTCTTCGATCGTGGCGTCGCGGCTGAGCCCCAGTTCCACCCATCGAGCGGGATTTTCGCGCTCGAGCAGCGCCGTGGGCACCAGTCCCACGAGCTCGGAGCGGGTGATCTGGCCACCCTCGGGCAGTAGGGTCCGGACCCGGTCGTAGACCTGCGAAGGAAGGACCATCTCGACGTCGACGATGTTGCAACTGACTTGTACTGCGTCGCCCGCGGCGAAGGCCAGCGTCCGCAATGCCGGCTGGCGAATTTCCTTGGCGATCATTCGCGCCTGGTCCAACGTCACGTCGTCCAACCAGAGATTCCACGCGACCAGGATGTCCCTCGCCCCAACGGCCACGGAACCGCGGCGACTCGACGCGCGGGCGGGACCGAGGTCGGGCGCCAACGATGAAAAAGCGGCCTTGCGAACCTCGGGCAGTGTGCGGGTGGTGTGATCGGTGAGCGGTCCGTATAGAAAGACCGGCACCTCGTAGGTCGTGGCGAGCCATTGTGCCAATTCGTCGCGCAGCACCACTGCGCGGTCGCCTTCACGTCGCTCCAGCGCCACGAAGGGCACCACGTCGACGACGCCAAAGCGCGGGTGCACACCTTCGTGCGTAGTGAGATCGAGCCGTTCGTACGCGGCGTCGATGAGCGAGTGCACGTCGCGCACGAGGGCGTCGTCGTCGTTGATCAGCGTGAAGACGGAACGGTGATGGAATTCGCAACTGTGCAGGTCGCGCAGTGACGAACCGGCGGCGTCGCACAGTTCGTCGAGCACGTCAACGTCGCGGCCTTCAGAAATGTTGATGACGCACTCAAACACTGACTCAGGTTATTGGTTGAGATTGATCTTCGCCAGGCGACGGCGCGAACTGCGCAGTCGGCGCCGTTCACGTTCACTCTTGCCGCCCCAAATGCCATGATCGACGTGATTCTCGAGCGCGTACTCCAGGCAATCCTGTTCCACCGGACATTCGTCACAGATCTTTTGGGTGATCAGCACGCCGACGCCATCACGCGGAAAGAAGACTTCCGCGGGGTAATCGCGGCACTTAGCCTGGGCCATCCACTCGATACTCACCTTCACCCCCTAATGGTAAGGGTCTCTTTTAGAGTACCCACCTAACTCACAGGACTGTCTAAAGATTGGGTTACATTTCGAACACAAAACGCACGCGACACGTCGTGTACGTAACGATTCGATGACGAAGTTTTGTATCCGTTTACATCGTGATACATCGAACAAACTTTTTTGTCGCGACGTGAACAAAATTGTCACTTGCTCGGTTTGCAGTGGTGCCGGCGTACTAGATCTCGCGATGTCGTCGTAGAGTCTTGACCGTGGAGATTCCGATCGCGTGCACGCTCAGTGCAACGGAAGCGCTTACGCAGCTCGGTGAATGGACGGACCTTCTATCTCAGTTGGCGATGGGCACGTCGCGGACGGCTCCTGGTCGCCTCGAAATAATCCTGTCCGCCGATCTCACGAACGTGGCGGCCCTGATTCAATTGGCGCAGCGAGAGAAGGCCTGCTGCGCGTTCTTCGATTTCACGCTGGCGATCAACGCCGAACGAGTGACGTTGGTCATCGAAGTGACCCCCGAGGCGTCGTCGATACTCGATGACTTGCACGCCGATCTCGCCTCGTTCGTCACCGCCACTGTCACGGGCGAATCGACGTAACGTGCAGTCGGAATAGGGCTTTCGCGGAGTCGGTAGAATGGTTGCTGCGCAGTTCTAGTACCACGAGGAGCACCGTGAGCCAGGTCCCGACTACTGAAGCCACCGAGGTCGTTGACCCGGTCGGACACGTGCAAGTCATCTATCTCGGCCCCGTCGCGCCCCACTGGGAGTGCCGCATGGTATTTGGCGACGAGGAGCAGATTCAGGCCTTCGTTGACCGCATTGACGCCCGACTTCGTTTCTTGCCGCCTCACGATCCTCAGTTCCGCCGTAACCGCGAGCGCGTGAATCGCGACGCGGAGCGCGAGAACCTCATCGTCGAGTGGAACCTCGGTTACGACGAAGAGGTTTAGGCTAGCGGCGAGTTCGTCACTCGCTCGTACCACGCGTCCGGACCATTAAGTTCCGCCGCGCTCGGCAGTCCGTCCACTCGTAACAGTGCGTCAAACACCTTCAGCGTGTGCGCACGTTGCAACGTCGCGACAAACTCGTGGGCCTGCTCGTGATGGGTTCCTTGGTTCGAGATGCCGAAGAGGGCCGCGGCGGCGTCTTCACCACGCGCGTCGCTGTGTCGGTGGCGCCGGTAGGCCTCGACGAGCGCGGGTCGCGGGCCGAGAATCGCTTCGGTGATTTCGTGCGCCGCCGCATCGAAGAACGCCAGCAGCACGCTCGCGGCTGCGTTGATCGCGCGTGTCGCGTCGGTTTCCTCGGGCATCTCGATGCCGTCGAGCAACGCCTCGGGATTGTTGATGAACGAAGTGAGGTCTTCGGGATTGACGATCGATTGCAAACGAGTGAGCAGATCGCCCTGGGCATTCGTGGCCTCGCGCACGGCATCGATGAGCAACGCGCGAAGGGCGTCACCGGTGCCCGGTTGGGTCAGTACGAGCGACGCCACGAACTCCTGGGCGAGCGCGAAGACGTAGACCTCGTCGTGTTCTAAGGTCCAGGCTTCGGCGAAGCTGGCGAGGTTGTTCACCACGAGTAAGCGCGCGTCGTCGTCGCGCGGCAGCGGCAACGCCGCGAGTGACCAGGCGCGCTCGGAGAAGTGACCGGCGACCGAACCCATTTGAAAGCCGGTGAAGAGGGGGCCGAGGGTGGACGCCATCTGGGCCATCATGTTGTTCGCGTCGGGCTCGAGTTCTTCACCCGATGTGGGCGCTGCGCTCGGGCTGGCGACCAGCGGCGCGATCAGGGGTCGCCACTGTGCGAGGGCGGCCGAGGTGAGGGCCGATCGATTGACCGCGGTGATACGTGGCTCGCTCGCCACGCCCAAGAGCGCGTCGACGTGTCGTCCGACGAGCGGCGCAAGTTCTTCTAGTCGTTGACGTTCAATGGGCTCGGGATTGGGGTCGCCGTCAGCGCCACGCGCAATATTGAGCGCCAGTTGGGTCGCGGTGTCGAACCACGCGTCGGGACCCTGCTGGCCAAGGATATTGAAGATATCGCCGAACATTCCTTCAAATGGGTTCTCACTCACGCACACAACTTAAGGGTCAACGCCGATGGACGCCACGCTTGGCCGTGCTTCGTGGCTTCTTGGCTCCGAAGGTCAAGGTCCGCTCAGTCGGTCCACCTAGAATTGCAGTCTTGGCCACTGACGTAGCACTGGATATTGGGACAGCGAACTGTCGTCTCGCGACGGCCCAACGGGGCATTCTCATCAATGAGCCGACGGTGGTGGCGATCGACACCAACTCCGGCGACGTGGTGGAAGTGGGCTTGGGCGCGCTCGACTCGGTGGGGCGTTCGTCGCGCCACATCGTGGTCTTTCGTCCCTTCGCCCAGGGAACGACCGTCGACTTCGACGTCACGGCGCGGCTTATTTCCGGTCTCTTCGATCGTGCCGGAATCTCCAAGTTGAGCCGGGCCCGCGTGGTGATGAGTGTGCCTTCCCTGGCCACGGCCATCGAGCGTCGGGCGCTTCGCCAGGCGGCTATCCAGGCCGGTGCGCGCGAGGTGAGTCTGGTGGAGGCGCCCATCGCCGCGGCCATTGGCCTGGGACTGCCGGTGCAGGACCCCGTTGGATCGGCCGTCACGATTCTCGGCGCGGGCGCGTCCGAGGCCGCGCTGATCTCCCTGGGTGGCATCGTTACCGGCAGCGGCCGCCGCCACGGCGGCAACGATTTGGACAGTGCTATCGCATCTTTGTTGCGTCAGCGACACGGGGTGGTCGTCGCCCCCGCCACCGTGGAGATGTTGAAGTGGCATTTGGCCTCGGCGCTGGGTCACACTCACGGCAGCTCCGAAGTGGTCCAGGCGCGCATGGTCGAAAGCGGCGATCCCGTTGAAGTTGAAGTGGGCGCCGACCTGGTGAACGTCGCGTTGACCGAAGTGCTCAACTCCACGATCAAGATGGTCCAGGACTGTCTGAGCGACGCACCGCCGGACCTCTCCCAGGACGTCAGCGCCGGTGGCCTCACGCTGGTGGGCGGCCACGCGCTGTTGAACGATTTCGCCGAACTCATCGCCACGGGCACGGGTATAGAAGTGAATGTGGCCGGGGACGCGGAATTGGTGATTATCCGTGGACTGCAGTTGTGCCTGAGCGAGATGTCGTCGCTGCACGCCCTGTTTCGAAACGTCGACCGCTAATCCTCGTTCTCGCGGGCCAGTTGATTGACGGCGGCTCGCACTTGCCAGTCGCGATCCTGGCCGGCGCGTTCGAGGGCCGCTTCGATGTCGGAACCCTCGAAGTTGGACAGGGCCACGATCGCCCGTCGCCGGACCGGAGCCTTGTCGTCGAGTGCGCCCAACACTGCGGGCCGCCCTCGGTCATCGCCAATGGCCCCTAACGCCGCGACCGCGGCCTCACGGCACCGAGCGTCATCGTGACTGGTGGCCACTTCACTCAACGCGTCGACCGCGTCGACGCGCAGATGTTCACCTAGGGCGAAGGCCGCCGCATCGACGACGAGCGGATCCGGGTCGGCGAGCGCGGCGATGATCGCGGCGAAGACGGCCGGGTCAGTGACCTTTTCGTAGGCCACCAGCGTGAGCGCCTCACGGCGCACGTCGAGGTCTTCGTCGCCCAGCGCGCCGAGCCAATCGTCGCTCGACAGCAGTGCGTGACGAACGCAGCCGCGAAGGGCGAGCACGCGATGTCGTGGCCCACGGGCATCCAAATTGACTCGCAGTAAAGTTTCGGCGTCGTCGCCCTGGGCGAAGCCGGCGCGCAGCAGAGCCTCGTCGAGGGCCTCCGGTAGGGTGGGTTCATCACTGTGCACGACTCCATCTCAGCACCTCAACCTCGTCGACCGCGATTCCTCTGGCCGCTGGTGAGTCTGGTGGTGGTACTTGCCGCCGTGCTCGTGGTGGGCAACCGACAGTTATCCGAATACGCCATCACCCCGGGCAACGCGACGCCCGTCGCTCCGCTGGTACGGGTGAAGGGCATTCACACGGACCCGCACAACGACAAGATCATGCTGGTTGACGTCTATCTGTCCCAGCTCAACGTGTTTGCGTGGATACGAATGCACTTCGAGTCGCACGTGCAGTTCGTGCCCGCCGGCGCGCTCGTTGATCCCGGCATTCCCAACGACGAACTCGGTGCGCAGGGTTACCAGCAGATGAATGACTCCAAGCAGGCCGCCGAGGTGGCGGCGTTCCGCGCGCTCGGCTGGAAGATACCGAGTGTCGCGACGGGCGCGGTGGTGACCGGTGTGGTCGCCCCTTCGCCGGCGCGTACGGCCGGCATCAAAGTGGGCGACGAGATCGTCGGCATCAACGCCACCCCAGTACGCTCGTCGTGCGCCCTCATCGGCGTCGTGCACTCGTTGGCGCCGGGCACGAAGGTCGGACTTCGCGTCAAACGGGCCACAATCAGTCCGAAGGGCCTCATTACGCTGAAGAGCCCCACGACCGTGCACGTGACCACGGGCAAGGACCCGAACGCATTGGCACCCTCGGGTTGCGCCGGCGTGAGCGGGTTAAGTCGCTCGTGGCTGGGCGTCTCCGTGGAAGACGGCACCAACTACGTTCTGCCCGCGACGGTGTTCATCAATACCGCTGATATCGGTGGGCCCTCGGCGGGCCTGGCGATGACGTTGACGCTCATCGACAAATTGAGCAAGGGATCATTGACGGGCCACCACGTCATTGCCGCCAGCGGCACCATTGCCGTCAACGGAGCGGTTGGAGACGTGGGCGGCGTGGCCGAAAAGACGGTGGCCGCGCAGCGCGCCGGCGCCACGATTTTTTTCGTCCCCCAGGTCGAAGTGTCGACGGCAAAAAGTGCTGCTGGTCCGGGCCTGCGCATTGTCGGCGTGAGTAGCTTGCACCAGGTGCTATCTGACCTTCTTCGATTGGGTGGGGACCCGCCAGTGCCCCTTTCCCGCCCCCACTAAGCCAATTTTTTGGCGCCAAACGCCGTAGTCTTGAAGGAATGGACGACCGCCGAATTCTTTCAACCACGCGTCAGTCGTCGACCGAGATCGCCCGGGTTAACTTCACGACGCTACGCAAAGGGGGCCTGGACCCCCAAGAAGTTCGCCTCCACCTCGAGTCGGTGGCCCGGGAAGTGGCCCACATGGAGACCCGGATCCGTGAAATGCAGGACCAACTCATTGAAGCCCACCGCCGGGAGGCCAACCCCACCTTCGACGAGGTGACCCTCACCAACGCACTGGGTTCACAAAGCGCGGCCATTTTGCGCGGTGCGCACGAAGAGGCTGGGCGCGTCACCTCCGAAGCCCAGGAGCGCAGCGCCCAACTCTTCACCGAGAGCCAGCAGCGCAGCGCCTCGCACCTCATCGAAGCCCAGGAGCGCGCGACGAGCATCATCACCGAGGCCGAGAACACCGCGACGCAGATCGATCACGACGCGCGACTAGGGGCGGAACGGCTCATCGACTCGGCCAAGGTCAACGGCGAGGCGCTGGTCGACCTCGCGCGCGAACAAGGTCGAGCCATTCTCGAACAGTCCAACGAAGCTCGCAAGACCGTATTGAACGACCTGGCTGTCAAGCGCAAGGCGCTGCATATGCAAATCGATCAACTGCGCGCCGCGCGCGACACGTTGGGGGCCTTTGTCGCGACGTTGAGCGAACAAGTGGAGTCGGTGCTCTCGGGCATCAACAACTCGGACGAAGCGGCACGCAGCGCGGCCCTAGAGGCGCTGCGCGAGCACACCGCGTCACCGGAACCGACCGAGGAGGAATTGCTCGCAGGCACGCCACTTCGTCACGTGCCTGAACCCACCCTCGAGCCCACCCCCGAAATCTCCGAAATTCCGGAAATCCCCGAAATCCCCAAGGCCAAGGCCCGCAAGGCCGAAAAGATCGAGCAATCTGGCGAGTCGCTGTTACTCGAGGACGATCCCTCGGGAACTGACGTGGTCAACGAGATCTTCGCCCGACTTCGCAAGGCCACCCTGGAAGAACGTGGTGCCACGGCAACCGCGCCCCGCAAGGCCGCCCTGGTGGCCAAGTCCGAGACCCCCACCGGCGAACTGTTCGAGCGCCGTGACGGCGCGTTGGCCGAGCCGCTGTCCGTGCTCACGCGCAAGGTGAAGCGGGCACTGCAGGACGATCAGAACATCATGCTCGAGCGGTTGCGCGACGTGAAGGCCATGATCACCACCGAACTCGAAGACGAGCACGCCCAACGCGCCCGCTACGCCGAGGCGGCGTTCGACGCGTTGGCCAGCGCTGCTGACGCGGGGGTGCGCTTCGCCTTCGACGAAGCGGGTGCTTCCGGCGGTGCGCTCAATCGCGGTGCGCTCGACGAGTGCTCGGCCGATCTGGCGGTCACCATTGTCTTGGCCCTGCGCAAGCGGATCCTGGCCGACGGCAGTGGCGACGGTCCCGAGCGAGTGAACGCGGCGTACAAAGAGTGGCGCGGCGCGCGCGTTGAGCGACTCTGCACCGACGTGGCCCGACGGGCCTTTCACTTGGGGGTCCTGGCGGCGTCCCAGGGTCGTTCCGTGCGCTTTTACGTGGCTCCCAACGACGCGCCGTGCGACGCCTGCGCGTTGGATGCGAGTGCCGGCGAACGTCTCGCCGGTCAGGTTTTTCCCAGTGGCTCGCTGTATCCGCCGCTGCACGCCGGTTGCGCCTGCGCGTTGGTGCCGGTTTAAAAACGCGTAGGCTCGCTTCGTGCGCAGCCCCACCGATGTACCACCGCGTCCTCGACGTCTTAACCGATTGAGCCGACGTTTTTGGATTGGTCTGGTGGTCTTTGTAGTCCTGGTCGGCTTCCTCTCGCTGCGTAGTTTGGCCGTCTTGTGGACCGATCAAATGTGGTTCCATTCCGTGGGCTACGGCAGCGTCTTTTCGACGCTGTTCTTCGTGAAGGCCGGACTCGTGGTGGTGTTCGGCGCGATCTTTTTTGTCTTGATGTGGGGCAACTTGCTGTTGACCGAACGATTCGGCGCTCGCGACCTCTCCTTTGAGCCCGAGGACGAGGTCGTGCGCCGCTTTCAAACCCTGGTCCGTCCGTATTACAAGCGCATTTACGCCGCCATCGCCCTAGTCCTGGGTCTGGTGGCCGGACTCAATTCCGTCAGTCAGTGGAACACCTTCCTGCTCTTCATCCACTCCAAGCCCTTCCACGTCATCGATCCTCTCTTTCGCAAGGACCTGAGTTTTTACGTCTTCACGCTGCCCTTCATATCGTTCATCGTCACCTGGTCGGTGGTGTCGCTCTTCGTGGTGCTCATCATCACCGCCGGGTTCCACTACCTGAACGGCGGCATCCGCGCGGTGCGCGGAACTCCCCACGTCTCGCCGAGGGTGAAGGCCCACCTCTCGGTCATCGGCGCCGCCATTGCCCTCATGAAGGCGATTGGCTACTTGATCGCTAAATGGGAACTCGTCAACTCCACCAACGGCTACGTGCAGGGCGCCAGTTACACCGACGTGCACGCGCGCATGCCGGCCATGACCATCCTCTTCTACCTGTCACTCGCCGCCGCAGTAATCCTGCTGGTCAACGTACGTTCACGGGGTTGGTCGCTGCCGGCGGTCGCGGTGGGGCTGTGGGTGTTCGTGTCACTCGTTATCGGGGTGCTCTACCCGACGTTGCTCCAAGCCCTCAAGGTGAGCCCCTCGCAGGCGACGCTCGAGGCACCGTATATTGCGCGCAATATAATGGCCACCCGATCGGCCTTCGGGCTCGACAAGGTGGCGCTGCACAACTTCGCTGGCGCGCAGACCATTTCGGACCAACAAGTCGCCGCCGACAAGGCCACGCTCAATAACATTCGACTCTGGGACCCGTCGTCGCAGATCGCGCTCGAAACCACGATTCGTCTTCAGTCGATTCGTTCGTACTACACGTTCTCCACCCTGGGCGTCGATCGCTACAAAATAAACGGGAAAGTGACGCCGGTCCTGATCGGCGCGCGTCAGCTCAACAGCTCCAGCCTGCCGTCGCCCAGCTGGGTGAACACCCACCTGCAGTACACCCACGGCATCGGCGTGGCGGCCATCGCGGCCAATACCGCCGTGCCCGATACTGGAAACCCGGTGTACGACGTCTCGGACGTGCCGCCCGTCTCGACTAACGGCATGCCCAAGCTGACCTATCCGCAGATCTATTTTGGCATCAACCTGTCGGGCTGGGTGGTGGCCAATACGAAGCAATCGGAACTCGACTATCAGGTTGATTCGGGGGTCAACGCGGGACAACCGGTGGAGACGCACTACAAGAGCACCGGCGGCGTCGCGGTGGGTGGGATCTTCAGCCGCGCGGCGCTGGCGCTGCGCCTGGGCAACTTCAACTTCTTGATCTCCAGTCAGATCACGCCCCAGAGTCGGGTGCTCTTTGTGCGCGACGTCCAGCAGATGGCCCAGAAGGCGGCCCCATTCCTTAGCTTTAATTCGCAGCCCTACTCGGTGATCGCCGACGGCTCGGTGCAGTACGTCCTGGATGGATTCACGACCACCAGCCAGTATCCCTACAGCGAGAACGCCGGGGGATTGAGCGTGAACGAGGGTGGCCTACCCAGCAACTTCAACTACGTGCGCAATTCGGTGAAGGTCGTCATCAACGCGTACACCGGCTCGATGAAGTTCTACGACGTCGATCCCAGTGACCCGATCCTGCAGGTTTACCGTGCCGCCTTCCCCAAGATGTTCCTGCCCCTGAGCGCGATGCCCCAGGCAATTCGCACCCACCTTCGTTACCCGTCGGACCTCTTGAGCGTGCAGGCCGCCACCCTCGGTGCCTACCACATCACGTCGCCGACCTCGTTCTACTCCGCCTCGGACAAGTGGGAGATCTCGCCGTCCACCGGCGCCGGCCCCCCCAGCCAGGCCCTGGCCCAGAGCGTGCGCACCGACAACGCCGGCAACGTCGTGTCCACCTCGCTCACCCCCATGAGTCCGGTCTTCCAGGTGGCCGCCCTGCCCCAGACCAAGAACCAGCAACTGCTCGAGACGATTGCCTACGTGCCGTCGGGCAATTCGGGCACGGTGCAGGGGCTGACCGCCTTCATCGAAGCGACCAGCAACGAGAATGACTACGGCAAACTCAATCTTTACGTGACCCCGCGCGGCACGTCGGTCACCGGTCCCGCGCAGGCCGACTCCGAGATGGAACAAAACAAGACGGTCAGTTCCACGATTTCGCTGCTGGACCAGCACGGATCCCAAGTCCTCTTGGGCAATAACCTGATGGTGCCGCTCGATGAGAGCGTGCTGTACATCCGCCCGTTGTACATCTCGAGCACGTCGAACTCGCTGCCGCAGCTGAAGTACGTCATTGCCGTGTTCAATCAGGACGTCGATATCGAGCCGACGCTGGCGGCGGCGTTGTCGAAAGTGCTGGGAGCCAACGTCAGTGTGGGCCCATCGGGCTCCACGGGCGGCACCACCACCCCGACCGGCAAGACTGCCAAGGACTATTTGAAGCAGGCGGCCGCCGACTACAGTGCCGCGCAGGCCGCCCTCACCGCCGGTGACCTGGGGACGTACCAAACAGACGTGCAGGACATGGAGGCGCAATTGCTCCTCGCTCAGGCCGCTCTCGCCAAGAAGTAGCCAAGCGCGCGGTGCGCTCTTTTAGCGTCTGAACAGGTATTGCGCGCATTCTTCGCGGCGACGCGACGTGCGCACGCCATTGACATTGACAAACTACGCGCTATCCCCGGGATCTCACTGAGTTTTCTAAACCTTGCAATGTAACTTGCTTTTGAGGACGTCCAGACCCAGTTTCCTTCTGACCTGACAGAGGTTCAGGTATCCAAGTAGAGAGTTGGAATGCACATGGAAAACCTTAAAGTCAATGGCGCGGGCTATCGGGCCGTTCGCCCCGTATGCGCCAAATTCTTGGCCCTGGCGGCGGCGTCGGTCATATTGATCGCCGGCTCCGCTCTCCTGTCCGCGGCGCCGGCGTCGGCCGCGGGAACGACCGCCAACACGATTTCGGCCAGTTCGCCTCCCGGCGCGGGAAGCGCACGTGGCACCTACGCAGCGAGCGCCACGGCCACGTCCAAGGACACGGTGGCCATCACGCTCGCCAGCGCGTCCACGGGCTGCACGATCTCTTCGGGCAAAGTAACGTTCACGGGTTCGGGGACCTGCGTGGTCAACTTCAACGACGCCGGCAACACCACGTACGCCGCCGCCGCCGAGGTGACCCAGAGCATCAAGGTCTACTCGGCCAACACGATCTCCACGAGCACGCCACCCAGCTCGGCCAGTGCGGGTGGCTCGTACTCACCGGGCGCCACGGCGACCAGCGGTGACGCGGTGGTGAAGACCCTCAGCAGTTCTTCCACCGGATGTTCGATTTCGTCGGGCACCGTCATCTTCACCGGACTGGGCACCTGTCACGTGCTCTTTAACGACCCCGGCAACGGTGCCTTCGCGGCCGCCGCGCAGGTCGAGCACACCATTACGGTGCACTCGGGAAATTACATCAAGGCGTCCACGCCGCCCGCGGCCGGGACTATTAATGGCACGTACTCGGCGAGCGCCACGGCCACCTCGGGTGACACGGTGGCCATCACCCTAAGCAGCGCGTCCACGGGTTGCTCCATCTACAAAGCAAAAGTGACCTTCACCGGTAACGGAATCTGTCGAGTCAACTTCAACGACCCCGGCAACGGGGCCTACGCGGCCGCGACTGAAGTCCAGCAGGTGATCACGGTGGGTACCGGAGGATTTCAAACACAGGCCCCGCTGACACTCTTCACCACTGGTGGCTCCTACGGCCGTACGCTCACGCTCATCTCGAGCGGTGGCTCGGGCACGGGTTTGGTGAGTTACGTCGTGACGACGATCGGCACCGCGGGATGCTCCATCAGCGGCACGACGTTGAGCGCCACCCGAGTGGGTACCTGCACGGTGACGGTCACCAAGGCGGCCGACTCCAACTACCTGGTAGCGCACTCCGTCGCCACTACGGTTTCCATCGCCGCGCACTATCCCAAGAAGCCCGTGGCGAAGCGCATGGGTTCGGTCGTGTGGACTGGGCGAACGGTCAGGACGACCATCATTGGTTCGGGCTTCTACGGTCACCCACGGATCGAGAGCAACGCTTTTGGAACAAGGGTCGGCGTGACGCGCGACAGCGGTCGGGTCCTTTCAATTCGCGTAACCGTTAACGCAGGCACTCGCCGAGGAGTCCACACCTTTACCATCGTGTTCGCTCATGGAGAACGCACCTCGTTGAGGTACAACCAGCGCTAACGAGAACCGTTGACCCGGCGACCGCATCAACCGGTTGCCGGGTTCAGCGATTTTGGGAACGAACACGCCAATGGTCGTTTGTGGCGACGAGGGGGACGGCCTTGAAGGCATTGGGAGTTCTCTACTAACATGGACTAGGCAACGCGGGGTGGAGCAGTCTG